>JALYXN010000517.1 GCA_030947085.1 Pseudomonadota bacterium
CACCCCTGCCAGCCAGCCTCAGCCAGGAGCTTTTGGCCGAAGGCAGTGACACCCCGGAACATCTGCTCGACGGCCTGCGCTTTGGTCATTGGGCACTGGTCTCAAGCTTTTCCGGACGCGTGCTCGAGTGGCCACAGTCGCGCTTGGCCGGGCTTTACCTGCAGCTGGCTTCGCCCGGTCTGGCCTCGGCGCGTCGGTGGTTGCTCGATCACGGCCTCGATGCAGAAGCGCGGCTGGATGCGCCACGGGTGGACGACGCCGAGACCACCGATGCAACTGAGCTGCCGTCGCCGGGTCCGCTAGGTCGCCGACTGTTTGATGCGCTGGTGTCGCAGTTGCCCGATGCATCCGAAGCGCTGGCCGACCTGCTGCAGTCCGGCGCCAGCCCGGCTGGCGCCGGACTGCTTGCCGAAGCGCTTGCGCACGCGGACAACTCCCCGGAAAGCGAACGGCTGCTGCTGGACATGCTGGAGCGCGGTGCCGACCCGTTCGGTCCGGACCCCAACAGCCACCAGCGCAGCCCGCTGCATCTGGCCGCCGTCCACGCGCAGGGCCAAGTGCTGCAGGCGTTGCTGCAGCGCGGTTGCGATCCCAATACGCGCGATCGCGACGGTCGCACGCCGCTGCTGGCCGCGCTCGAACATGGTGCTCAGGCGTTGCCGCTGGTACGTGCACTGATTGCCCATGGCGCCGACCCCGAAGCCACCGATGCCAACGGCGAAACTCCGCTGGGCTTGTCGCTGGACCATCCGGCGGTCGAGCACTGGCTCGACTGGCGCGACTGGCCGCGCCCCCATCGGCCGCTGCGCCCGGGCGATCTTCCCACCGCGGCCGCCGCCGGCGCGCTGGCTACCGTCCAGCGCCTGCTGGAACTCCGCTTTGCCGTTGACACCCAGGACGACCAGGGTGCTTCAGCGTTGTTGCGTGCCTGCGGCGCGGGCCACCGCGAGGTGGCCGCCTGCTTGCTTGAGGCCGGCGCCGATCCGGCGATGCCGGCCCACAGCGGCGTGACCCCGCTGGCTGCCGCGGTCGCCGCCCGCCGTGCGAGTCTGGTCGGTTTGCTGCTGGAACACGGTGTCGCCGCGGATCAGCGCATGATGCATGACGCCACCGCCTTGATGGTGGCTGCAGCGATGGGCTATCCGGATATCGCCGAACAGTTGCTGGACGCCGCTGCCGACGTCAATGCGGTCGACACCTCGGGGCGCAGCGCGCTGCATGCCGCCGCGCAGTTCGGTTTCGAACACAACGACAGCCTGCGCGCGCGGCGCCTGTTCGACAGCCTGCTCAAGCGCGGTGCCGACATCAATCACGCCGACCACGAAGGCAAGACGCCCTTGCTCTTGCTACTCGGTGCGCAACTGCGCCCCGGCAGTGACTGCGACGCCACCCACATTGGCGCCCTGGTGCCACTGCTGCTGGAAGCGGGTGCGAAGGTCGCCCATGCCGACCAGCGCGGCGTCACGGCGCTGCACGCCTGCGCCATGCACGCCCTGCTGCCGCCCGCCCGCGTGCTGCTCTCACGCGGTGCCGATCGCCAGGCGGCCGACGCCTTCGGCCGCACCGCCGCCGATGTGGCGCGCCAACTCGGTTATGTCGACATCGCGCATGAACTGGGGGCGCGCAGCAGTGCGATTCCCAGTGTGCGCCAGACCCTGCGGCAACCATCCCAACCAGCCGACTGAGCCACTAACCTAGGCGGCCGACGCGTGTCCCTAAGCCGAACGCGAGGCCAGCACACGCCAGGCGTCAATGACCTGCCCGGTGCCGAGTTCATCGACCCGTCGAATCCTCGGCAGCCCACCCAGCAGCGTGACCGCACTGCCGCTGGCGCTGCGCGGCATCCACGTTTGCGGTGACCTGGAACCCATCAGCACCACCAGCGGGCAACCCACCGCCGCTGCCAGGTGCGCCGGCCCGGTGTCCACCGACACCATGCTGTGAGCCAGTCCCAGCAACCCCTTCATGCAGCCCAGCGGCAGTGCCGCCGCCATGACCGCGTTCGATGCCGACCCGATGGCCGCCACGATGGCATCGAGATAGCCAGCTTCCGCGGACGAGCCGCAGACAAGCACCTGCGCCTGCGGCATATCGTTGGCAATGGCACCTGCCAGAGCCGCCCAGCGTTCCGCCGGCCATGACTTGTCGTCATCAGCCGCCCTGCGCACGCCATTCCATCGCATGGTGCGCTTGTTAGCCGGCTGCAACAGCACCAGTGGCCGACCCGTCACTCCCCGCGCCCGCATCCATGCGTCAGCCTCGGCCTGCTCGGCATCACTGATTCGCAAGTGTGGTGCTGGGGCCAAGCCGGCCATCGGCAGGTTCGGAACGTGGGTAAATGCTGAAGGGGTGGTGTCGCCAAAACGCAGTAGCCAGTCGACCCAATGCTCTTCCTCGATCGGGGCGACATCCTCGATGAAACTGCAGTTTTCAACCGGCACACCCGCGAGCGCCAACATCGGACGAATCTTGGTTCTGGTTCGGAACTCGGGCTCGCCAATATAGAACGGCGACTGGCGCAGCGCCCGCAACGCCCATGCTGCACGTACGCGTTGCGGGCGCAGCCACAGCGGACCGCTCTGGCTGCGCAGGGTCATGAAGCCGCCCACCTCCTCCTGCATCGAATACAGAACGGGTGACCAATCTCCCAACGTCAGCAGCTGGCATGGCCGACCGTAGCGCAAATGCAGTTTTTTCAATAACGGCTGCAGCAGGATCGTGTCGCCGAGGCGACCGAACCGAATCACAACAGGGCTGTGAGTGTTGAACATGCGGGAGCAATCGGCCTGGGAACTGACGTCGTTTGAAATCATTTCTAACCTGCTGCCTTTCTTCGGGCTTGCCGCGACCAACCTCC
>JALYXN010000103.1 GCA_030947085.1 Pseudomonadota bacterium
CTCGTTCAAGGCCGTGATGCCTTGCGCAACGATCTCTGCCTCGGTCAACACGATGTCCTCGAATGCCGCAAGGAACCATGGATCGACCTTACTCAGATTGAAGACTTCTTCCAGCGACAAGCCGGCGAGAAACGCATCCGCCAGATGGAACACCCGATCGGGACGCGGTTCGCGCAGCTCCCGCTTGAGCGTGGCCAGTCCGTCGGCCGTGGTGATATCCAGACCCGTCGGATTCAAACCCGTATTGCCGATTTCCAGTCCGCGCAAGGCTTTTTGCAGCGACTCCTGGAAGGTGCGACCGATCGCCATGACTTCACCCACCGATTTCATCTGGGTGGTCAGGCGGGCGTCGGCGGTCGGGAACTTCTCGAACGCAAACCGTGGGATCTTGGTCACCACGTAGTCGATCGAAGGCTCGAACGAGGCCGGGGTAAGGCCACCGGTGATGTCGTTCTTCAATTCGTCCAGGGTGTAGCCGACCGCCAGCTTGGCGGCGATCTTGGCGATCGGAAAGCCGGTCGCCTTCGAGGCCAGCGCCGACGAACGCGACACCCGGGGATTCATCTCGATCACCACGACGCGACCGTTCTCGGCGTTGATGCCGAACTGTACATTGGAGCCGCCCGTGTCCACGCCGATCTTGCGCAGCACGGCAATGGAGGCATCGCGCAGGCGCTGGTATTCCTTGTCGGTCAGCGTCTGGGCCGGTGCCACCGTGATCGAGTCGCCAGTGTGCACACCCATCGGATCGAGGTTCTCGATCGAGCAGACGATGATGCAGTTGTCCGCGGTATCGCGAACCACTTCCATTTCAAACTCTTTCCAGCCCAGCACGGACTCCTCGACCAGCACCTCGCCGACTGGCGACAGCTCCAGACCATGCTTGACGATGGCCTCGAATTCCTCCCGGTTATAGGCGATGCCGCCACCGGAACCACCCAGCGTGAAGCTGGGCCGGATCACCGTCGGATAGCCGACCTTGGCCTGCGTTTCCAGCGCCTGCTCGTACGTGCGTGCAATTTCGGCTTTCGGACAGTCCAGCCCGATCTCGGCCATCGCCACCCGAAACAGTTCGCGATCTTCGGCCATACGAATGGCTTCACGCTTGGCGCCGATCAGTTCGACGTTGTACTTCTCGAGCACGCCATTGTCGGCAAGATCGAGTGCGCAATTGAGTCCCGTCTGCCCACCCATCGTCGGCAGCACCGCGTCAGGGCGTTCCTTGGCGATGATGCGCTCCACCGTCTGCCAGTTGATCGGCTCGATGTAAACCGCGTGGGCGGTTTCCGGATCGGTCATGATCGTGGCCGGATTGGAGTTCACCAGAATCACCCGGTAGCCCTCCTCCTTCAGCGCCTTGCACGCCTGGGCACCGGAGTAATCGAACTCGCACGCCTGACCAATCACGATCGGGCCCGCGCCGATGACGAGGATGCTCTTGATATCAGTACGCTTGGGCATGCGTGCGTGCCTCCTGCATCAGGGTGGCGAAACGGTTGAACAAATAGCCGATGTCGCGTGGCCCGGGGCTTGCTTCCGGGTGACCCTGGAAACAGAAGGCGGGCCGGTCGGTCAGCGCGAAACCCTGCAGCGAACCGTCGAACAATGACGTGTGGGTCACCCGTGTGTTGGCCGGTAGCGTGGCTGGATCGACCGCATAACCGTGATTCTGCGAGGTGATCAACACGCGGCCATCATCGAGATCCTTCACCGGATGATTGGCGCCGTGATGCCCGAACTTCATCTTCAGTGTCTTGCTGCCCAGCGCGAGCCCCATCAACTGGTGACCCAGGCAGATACCGAACAGTGGAATCCGGGCTTCCAGCAGGTCGCGGGTCGCAGCGATTGCGTAGTCGCAGGCAGCCGGATCGCCGGGGCCGTTGGACAGGAACACGCCATCGGGCTGCATCGCCAGCACCTCACTGGCAGGCGTCTGGGCAGGCACCACGGTAACTTCGCAGCCCTGCTCGGCAAGCAGCCGCAGGATATTGAGCTTGGTGCCAAAGTCGTACGCGACCACCTTGAAGCGCGTGGCGGGCTGATTGAAAGCAGTGCGATCGAGGTCGTAGACGCCCTCTTTCCAAACATACGACGTGGTCGTGCTTACCGACTTCGCCAGGTCCATCCCGTTCAAGCCAGGAAAAGCGCGCGCCTTGGTCAACGCATCCTCGACGTCGATCTGATCGCCGGCGACGATACAGCCTGACAGTGAGCCCTTGTCGCGCAGGATGCGGGTGAGACGACGCGTATCGATGCCCGCGATCGCCACCGTGCCATGCTGCTTGAGGTAGTCAGGCAGGCTTCCGGTACTGCGCCAGCTGCTGGCGCGCCGCGGCACATCGCGAACGATGAGGCCGGCTGCGTGAACCGTGGCAGATTCGACATCCTCCGCATTGACCCCGGTATTGCCGATATGCGGATAGGTCAGCGTGATCAGCTGGCGCGCATACGATGGGTCAGTGAGGATCTCCTGATAGCCCGTCATCGCGGTATTGAAGACCACTTCGCCAACGGTCTGGCCCGTCGCGCCAGCAGCGTATCCATGAAAAACGCTGCCATCTTCGAGGGCGAGCAGAGCGGGGACAGACATACGATAACCGCCTTTTAGATGCAGCAAAGTCCGCAAGCCACGGTGGTGCTGGCTTGTGGGACTTGGTAAGGAAAGGGTCTTGGCGGGTGGAAATGATAGGCGGCAGCGCGCTTTCTGTCCACTACATAGAGCCTGAACCGGGCGCGGGAGAAGCGTTCGCCGCTGTCGTTGCAGCGTTACACTAGGCCACTTTTCATTGAAGTTGACCGCCCCATGAGCGCTGTACTGCTCGATCCCGCCAGGCTCGATCGCCCGGATACCACGGTGCTTCAGACGCCCTTCCCGTTCATGGTGGCCCACGGCCAATTGCCGGATGAGGCGCGCGGCGATCTCGAGCGGGATTTTCCACCCTACGCCAGCGCTGGATTCTTTCCCTACGATCCTGGCGATTGCGGCCCGACCATCAACACGTTGGTCAACGACCTGACCTCACCGGGATTTGCCAGTGCCGTGGGCGACCGGCTTGGTATTGCGAACCTCGGCCGTTACCCCACCCTGGTGACCTTGTGCCGTCTGTTGAACAAGCGGCACGGGACCATTCACACCGACAGCAAATCCAAGATTGCGACCGCACTGATCTATCTCAATGTCCAGTGGCCCGATACCAGCGACGGCTGCTTGCGGTTTCTCCACAGCATCGACGACATCGACAACATGGTGGCGCCGGAACTGACCCCGCTGTATGGGGAAATTGCCGTCTTCAAGCGCTGCGATAACTCCTTCCACGGTCATCTGCCTTACGAAGGCGAGCGCAAGGTCATCCAGGTTGCCTGGCTGACCAGTGAAGAAGAAAAGCTGCGCAAGACCAAGCGAGGCAAGTTCTCACGCGCTTTCAAGCGGTTGTTTGGCCGTCTGGATACCAAACTCGGCGCCGGCCGCGATCGCAGCGCCTCCCATCCGGATTAACGCGTGTGACAAGTTGAGCATGTCGATGACCAAAGGTCTCGCCGGGCAGCTCGCCACCGCTGCGGTGGCCTCTGCGGTTCGCGCCTTGGCGCCTAAAAACGATAGCGACCAAGTGGGTTGATGCGAACGCCTCTGGGAGCCTGTCGGGCTTTGGTGGTCGAGGCGAGAATTCGCCTGTGCGAGAACAGATTCCTGACGGTTCGCCGGTCCATAGTGGTTCTATGGACCAAGAATCGGCGGGATATGGACCACAGGCGGATTCGCAGACCGGCCAACCAAAGTCCGACAGACTCCTAGGACGCTTGGCTAAGGGCG
>JALYXN010000351.1 GCA_030947085.1 Pseudomonadota bacterium
ATAAGTAACACGCGCAAAGGGCCGCCGATCATTTGACTCGATTTCCGCAGTTGGCCGCTTTCCACTTGGACGAAACCCTTGATCTGCCCCAACTCTTCAAGAATTGGATAACCCCAAACGGACGCTCACCAACGACAGCTTTGGGTCGACTTCCGACATTAGGGACCTGGAACTCTGTGCCGTGATTTGGGATGCGAGTCGCCAGATATTGCAGCCGCAGCGCAGCTGCGCACCGAGTGTGGGCCGTGGTGATCCGCTGCTCTACTTGGGGCCAATGTGCACGGTGAGGCGGGACGGTAGGCCGGCAGGCAATCGACATGGATGTCGGCTTCCTTTTCGCCAGCACAGGAGTCCTGTCGAAAAGGCCGGCTACGGCTCCGGGATTTGTCGGGCGCAGCCCGGCAAATGCCGAGGAGGTGGCCTTCTCTCATGCCACGCGCCATTGCCGGATCTGTTCCGGCAGCAAGCCTATCCGGCGACAGTGCTCGGAGAGTTCCGCCTCGTTCATCGGCGCACTTTCCAACACGATAAAAAACTTCTCCGGTCCAGACCAACGCTCGCTTTGTCCGCAATCTCTACGCACTAGCGGTCCTTCGATTAGAGCGGCGTTTCGCCATGTCCGCAGCGTCACTTCCGTAAATCCCGACGCCAGCGGCACGCCCCGAATCCGCCGATTCGCCGGCGGGACCCATTTGCTCGACTGTCCATTGCCGCTGTTCGGCTGTGTAACGTTCCCATTTCATGTTCTCGCTCGCTGCCGCCTTCCTTGGTGATTTATGAAATCACACGGCGCGACAGCTTGCCTGACGTGGAGGGCCACGCAGAGACAAGTGACTCGCCCTCCGCGGGAGGACGAAAGCTTTTGATTACGCAGTCCGCAACTACGTCAATAGCGCAGCGCAATAAGCGCGTACCGCTATGAAGGGCAGCGTTGGTCAACGCGTTCAGCGTCAACCTCAAGGCGACAAATCGATCGCATAAACCGCCGTCCCATCACCGATCTCCTTCACCTGCCGAATATTCTTCAACCCCGCCGCCTTCGCCACAGCCACCTTGTTCGCCGCACCGGTGAACACCACCGCCCCGTGCATCTTCAACGGCGCAAAACGCCACGAAGTAGCCTCCAGATCCGCGACGCCGATGTGCTGCTTCCGCTCGATCCATCTGGCTAGAATCTCGCGCGTGCCATCGGGCGCGGCGAGCACGATATTGCTGCCATCGAGGCCGGGAAAGTGGCCGCCGCCGCTGGCGCGGTAATTGTTGGTGACGATGACAAACGGGTCCGAGGGAGCTACCGGCTTGCCTTTGTAGGTCAGCGCGGTGATGCGCTGGCCAGCCGGTTTGGAGACATTGATGGCGTAGTGGATGCCGCCCTGGATCTGGTCGAAGTTGTAGCCGGAGAAGTGGCTGTTGATCAGTGGCTGCTCGCCCGTTTTCTTCGGGTCGATCCGGTTGAAGCGTTCGGCGGATGTTTCCAGCCAGGACTTGAGGCCGGCGCCGTCGATTTTCACCGCGTTGAGGGTGTTCGGATAGAAGTAGAGGTCGGCGGCGCTGCGCAGGGTCAGCGGGCCAGGGGCGACATCGGTGTAATCGTCGGGGCCGCCGAAGCCGGTGCGGAACGCGGCGGCGGCGCCGAGTATGGGGACGTCGCGCAGCTCAGGGTGCAGGCGCGGCAGTTCGGTGCGTGCGTAGTCGATCTGGGCGGCATTGATCGGCGCCAGCGCGGTCATGTTGCCTTCGTCGGCGAAGTAGCTGCTCATGCGCAGAGTGCTCTCGCCGATCGGCGTCTTGACGTAGGCAATGGCCGCTTCGTGCGTCTGCTGCACCAGCGGAGCGATGGTCGGATCGGCAGGCACGCAGGTCTCGGTCTTGCGGTTGCCTTCCTTGTGGCAGATCGGCCGCACTTCACTGTGCGTATTGTCCAGATCGACCACCCAGCGGCCACCCTGGCGGTTCAGTACCAGCTGGATCACGCCCAGATCCTTGCCGAAGAAGCCGCCCATGACGGCCGGCACGTTGCGCACGAAACCGAGGTGCGCGTCGACGTCCTTCATACCGGCGTAATGCGGGCCGGGAAATTCGGTATGCACATGGCCAAGCAGCAGCACGTTGATGCCGGGCACGCCGGCCAGATACCAGCCGGCGTTTTCCATGTCGCTGGTGTAGGGATGCGTGTCGAGACCGCCGTGCAGGATGGCGACGATCAGGTCGGGATGTTGCGCCTGCAATTCGGGCACGTATTTATTCGCCGCTTCCACCACACCGCTGACGGTGACCTTGCCGGCAAGGTTCTGCTTGTCCCACTGCATGATCGGTGGCGGCGTAAAACCGATAATGCCCACGCGCAGCGGCACGTTGATCTTGCTGCCGTCGGGCGTATAAGCCTCAATCATTTTGGTGACGATCGTCCATGGTTTGAAGATCGGTTTGCCATCGCGTGCGCTGAAGACGTTGGCCAGCACCAGCGGAAAGCGCGGGCCAGCGCAGCGGTTGTCACGGCCGCCATCGACATTCATCGGCGTACCGGTGACCTGAGACAAGAAGCCCAGCCCGTAGTTGAACTCGTGGTTGCCGGCCGTGCCGCCGTCGTAGCCCATCGTGTCCATGGCACGGTAAATCGCCAGCTCCTGATCGCAGGTCACCGGTTTCACCATGGCCTGGTAGTCGGCCAGTACGCTGCCCTGAATGGTGTCGCCGCTGTCGAACAAAAAGGTGTTGGTGAATTCCGCCCGCGCGCGCCGGATCAGCGTGGCGGTGCGCTCGTAACCGAGCGAATCGTCCGGCTTGAGCTTGTAGTAGTCATAGCTCAGCACGTTGGAATGGATGTCGGTGGTTTCCAGGATCGTCACTTGGGCACGCGCGCCATCGGACACCTCGGCCGCTTTCCAGGGCAGGCCGGAACAGCCGGCGAGAAGGGCTGCAAGCGCCAGCAGCGGGATGGCAAACACGGTAGTGCGTGAGGACATGCGGTTTCCGGGAAAGTTTCAGGATCAGGCGCAAAAGCTAGCAGATCGGGATGACGGGTTTCGGTGGCGGAAAGCCATATCTGACGACATGTTGACAGCGAGCGGCAGTTTTCGTCACCAGTTGGCCCTGTCTGACCCTGTCGTGAGCAGCCATTGGGGTGACTCGATCGGCCTGATCGTTGCCTGGCAAGGGCTGGTGCTCGGGGTGGGAAAGCACCCGGCAAGTGGCAAGCGTCTTGCTTGCAAGAAGCTCATGAACGCAATAATCAGCGAGATATCGGTAGTCAGCTCGAACCTTGTCGCCGGCCAACCGGTCTCGCCAGCGGATAGCGATGCGGCGCTGGAACAGCAAATGGCCGAGCGCGGACTGTCGGGCGAGACGAAACGATTTCTGCGGCAGCTACACCAGGCCGAAAAGCATCTCAACGATGCGTTTGAAAAGGCACATCAAGGCGGCGCACTGGATCGGTGCGTGAGCGAGCTCTACCATGATCTGTATTGCAGCGACGAAGCCATGTTACCCGCACCACGTTGACGCTGTGGCAGCGCTGTCACTAACGCTTCATCATCGTCGCGCAGCATGGGCTTTTGCTGACCGGAGGGATGCATGAAACGTCTATGCTTGGCCATCGCACTGGTTGCCGGAGTTTCGTCGATGTCTGCCAGCGCCGCGCAGGGTAGTGAAAAGCCGCTGGCGGCGAAGGTGTTGGTGATCGGGCATCGCGGTGCATCGGCGTTGCGACCGGAACACACGCTGGCGTCCTATGCCAAAGCCATCGCCGACGGTGCCGACTTCATCGAGCCGGATCTGGTGATGACCAAGGACGGGGTCATGGTCGCCCGGCACGAGAACGAGATTGGCGGTACCACCGACGTTGCCGCCCACCCCGAATTTGCCGACCGCAAGACCACCAAAACCGTCGATGGGCACGCGATTGCCGGGTGGTTCACCGAGGACTTCACCCTGGCTGAGCTGAAGACGCTGCGGGCCCGCGAGCGGTTGCCGCAGTTCCGCAGCACGCAGTATGACGGTGAGTTCCAGATCGTCACGCTGGACGAAATCATCGATTTCGTGGCGGCCGAATCGGGCGTGGTCGGGCGACCGATCGGCATCATTCCGGAGATCAAGCATGGCACCTGGTTCCGCCAGCACAGCCTGGCGATGGAAGACAAGCTGCTGGCCACGCTCGCCGCCCACAGCTATACCCGAACGGCGCCGGTGGAGATCCAGTCGTTCGAGGTCGGCAATCTGAAGTATCTGCGTGGCAAGCTGGGCAAGACGCATCCCCATATCCGCTTGCTGCAGTTGATGGGCGCGCCGGACGAGCAGCCCTACGATGCGGCGTCGGCCGGTGGCAAACTGACCTACGCGGACATGATGAAGCCGGCCGGGCTGCGCGAGGTTGCCCGCTATGCCGACGCCATCGGACCGGACTACCACGTCATCATTCCCTATCACGTTGACGGCATGCTCGGTCAGCCGACAACGCTGGTGCACGATGCGCACGCGGCGGGTCTCGAAGTTCACCCCTACACGTTCCGCCCGGAGAATTATTTTCTGGCGAAAAATTTCTGGCAGGGCAGTGATCCGCGGACCGTCAACGAGGCGGGCATGCTCCGCGAGATCCACGCCTACCTGGATGCCGGCATCGATGCCTTCTTTACCGACGATCCGGCGATCGGGCGCAAGGCGGTGGACGGCGCTTAAACAAACCGACGCGCGGCTGTCACGCCAGTGCAGTGAACCGGGCCGAGCATGCACTGCTTGTCTGCTACGTCGGAAACCGTCCATGCGTCGTCTGCTGCGTGTGTTTTGCCTGGGTCTGGTTGTCGTTCTCCCCTCCGTTTCCGCCGCCACCCGAACGCTGCTGCTGATATCGATAGACGGCCTGCGTCCAGCCGACGTCATCGCCGCGCGACAGCGTGGTCTGAAGCTGCCGAACCTTCAGGCGTTCCTGCATGACGGCAGTTATGCGAGGGACGTGCGCGGGGTGATGCCTACGCTGACCTATCCCAGTCACACCACGTTGCTGACCGGCGTGACGCCCGCCGTTCACGGCATCGAAAGCAATCTCACGTTCGATCCGCTCAACACCAACCAGTACGGGTGGGACTGGTACGCCAGCGACATTCAAGTTCCCACCCTGTGGGATGCCGCGCGAGCCGCCGGCATGAGCACGGCCAATGTGCACTGGCCGGTGAGTGTGGGTGCGCCGGTGGACTGGAACCTGCCGCAGATCTGGCGGACCGGCGCGTTGGATGACCGCAAGCTGCTCGCCGCGTTGGCAACTCCCGGTCTGCTGCCGTCGCTGGAAAGCAGTCTCGGTCCGTATGCCGACGGCATCGACGAAAGTCTGGCCGGCGACCGCAACCGAGCCCGTTTCATGGTCAGGCTGCTGCAGACGCACAGGCCGCAGTTCATGACCGCCTACTTCGCCTCCCTCGACCATCAGGAGCACGCCAGCGGTCCGGGCACACCAGCGGCAAATCAGGTGCTCGAGGGCATCGACGTGCTGGTCGGCGAGGTGGTGGCAGCCGCCCGCAAGGTGCATCCCGATGGCGTGGTGGCGATCGTTTCCGATCACGGCTTTACCCCGGTAAAGCAGGACGTAAACCTCTATGCACCGTTTATCGAGGCTGGCCTGGTGAGCATCAAGGACGGCGCGGTAAGCGACTGGCAGGCGACGGTCTGGAACGGCGGCGGCAGCGCCGCGATCGTGCTTCGCCACCCCGACGATCCGGCGCTCAGGGTGCGTGTGGCCGCGCTGCTGGCCAGACTTCAAGCCGACCCGGCCTACGGCATCGCTGCAGTGCTCGACCACGCCCAGCTGGTGGCCAGTGGTGCCACGCCGAGGGCCAGCTGGTATGTACTGTTCAAGCCCGGCTACGAAATGGGTATCAAGCCCGATGCGCCGATGCCATCGCCGGGCCATTACCGTGGCATGCACGGCTATGACCCGGCGCTGCCCGAGATGCGCTCGACCTTGCTGCTGTCCGGGGCGGGTGTGCCGGCTGGCCACGATCTGGGCTCGATCGACATGCGCGACATTGCGCCTACCTTGGCCGCGCTGATGGGGGCTCGCCTGCCCGCTGCCGAGGGCAAGGTGCTGCTGCCATCCGGACCCTGACGGCACTTCAAGTCGCGAAGTAGTGATGCAATTGATCCGTTTGGACGGCCATACGTCTATTGACATATTGCTGTAATCCCCGTTTCACAAAGCGAGGGCACGATGGCGCGGTTTCGTTGTGTTTCTCTCCCTTTTATTCATGGTGCCGTGGCGTGCCCTGTTGGGGGCGGCCGCGCAAAAAAGGAAAATTACATGTCCATTCGCATGATTCCGTTTCGCCCGACCGCGCTGGCACTGGGCTTGCTTGCCGTGCTGCACGGCGTGCCCGCACATGCGGGCGACACAGATACGCCGCACGTGGCAGCTGTCGATGCCAATGTCGACGACAGCAAGGACCAGGTCAAGACGCTTGATGCGGTCTCGGTGATCGGCCAGGGCCAGTCGCGTCAGGTGCAGCGCATCACGACAGAGGACACGAAAATCCTGCCGCCGGGAAGCAGTCCGCTGAAAGTTTTGCAGGGCAAGCCCGGCGTGCACTTCGAGTCGGCGGATCCGTTTGGCAATTACGAATGGTCCACCCGCATCAGCC
>JALYXN010000388.1 GCA_030947085.1 Pseudomonadota bacterium
CGATGCTTACGCCGAAGAGCTGCTAAGCCACACGCCCTACGCCGAAAAAATCGACATCGACACGTGATCCATCTGCCGCGTCTGGACTCGGACCAGCCCGAACACTTTCCCGATCCGTCGCGGGCACTGACCGAGCCCAACGGCCTGCTGGCCTTTGGCGGCGACCTCTCCGCGACACGTCTGTTGGCCGCCTATCGCCAGGGAATTTTCCCGTGGTTCAGCGAAGGTGAGCCGATCATGTGGTGGTCGCCGGATCCACGCTGCATTTTTCAAACGAGCGATCTGAAAATCAACCGCAGCCTGCGACGCCAACTGGCCAGCAAGCGCTGGCAGGTGACCGTGGACCAGGCGTTTGCACAGGTCGTCCGCGGTTGCGCCGCACCCCGCGAGGATGGTTCGGGCACCTGGATCGTGCCCGGCATGATCGCCGCGTATGTCCGCCTGCACGAGCTAGGCCATGCGCACAGCGTGGAAGTCTGGGATGGCGTCAGGCTGATCGGCGGCGTCTATGGCATCGCCGTAGGCAAGCTGTTCTGCGGCGAATCTATGTTCAGCCGCGAAAGCGGCGGCTCGAAACTGGCCCTGATCGAACTGGCGCAGTTGTTACGCGAGCGGGACTGTCCGATCATCGACGCCCAGGTGGCCAACGCCCACACGATCAGCATGGGCGCGCAGGAAATCCCACGGGCACGCTACCTCGATCAGATCGCCCAGCTTGTCAACACCACCGAAGCAGGCAACTTTTGGTCATAAGCGAACCATTCCTGCTGAAGGCGCTCTCAGTGGGACCGTACCGCATAGGTTCTGGACACATAATCGTCGAGAATGCCAACGAACTCGGCAGCAATGTTGTCGCCGCGCAGGGTCATCGCCTTGGCGCCATCGATGAACACGGGAGCGGCCGGGGCTTCGCCGTTGCCCGGCAGTGAAATGCCGATGTTGGCGTGCTTGGATTCGCCGGGCCCGTTGACGATGCAGCCCATCACCGCCAGCGTGAGATTCTCTACCCCGTCGTATTTCACCCGCCACAGTGGCATCTGTTCGCGCACGTGTTCCTGCACGGTCTTGGCCAGCACCTGGAAGAACTCGCTGGTGGTGCGACCGCAGCCCGGACAGGCGGTGACCAGTGGCGTGAAGGAGCGCAGACCCATGGTCTGCAGCAGCTCCTGCGCCACGATCACTTCGCCGGTACGCGATGCGCCTGGCTCGGGGGTCAACGAAATGCGGATGGTGTCGCCAATACCTTCCTGCAGCAACACAGCAAGCGCCGCACTGGACGCGGTGATGCCTTTGGAACCCATGCCGGCTTCGGTCAGGCCCAGATGCAAGGCGTGGTTGCTGCGAACCGCCAGATCGCGATAGACGGCGATCAGCTCCTGCACGCCGGATACCTTGCACGACAGAATGATGCGATCGCGTGGCAATCCGATTTCCTCGGCCTTGAGCGCTGAATCCAGTGCCGACCGAATCAGCGCTTCCCGCGCCACGTGCGATGCATCCCACGGCTCCAGCCGCTTCGCATTCTCGTCCATCAACGCGGTCACCAAGCTCTGGTCGAGCGAACCCCAGTTGGCACCGATGCGCACCGGCTTGTTGTAGCGCAACGCCATCTCGATGATGGCGCCGAACTGGCTGTCTTTTTTCTTGCCGAAACCCACGTTGCCGGGGTTGATGCGATATTTCGCCAGCGCCTCGGCGCAGGCCGGTTCGGCTTCCAGCAACTGGTGACCGTTGTAGTGGAAGTCACCGATGATCGGCACCTCCACGCCCATCATCGCCAGCCGATCAACGATTCGCGGCACCGCGGCGGCGGCGGCCGGCGTGTTGACCGTGATGCGCACCAGCTCGGAACCGGCGCGGGCCAGCTCGGCAATCTGTTTCGCGGTGCTGGTCGGGTCTTCGGTGTCGGTATTGGTCATCGACTGCACCACGACCGGTGCGCTGCCGCCTATCTGGACTTTGCCCACCTGCACGGCAACGCTGTGTCGACGACGGGTCGGCTCGGCGGCGATGGGTTGTTGTGAAGTGCGCTCAGTCATGCAATCAACCAGAATTCAGCTCGCAGCGGCGCCGCGACGATGCGTGCAAGGATACCCGATCAGGCCAAATGCACGCCCCTTAGAGATCATTCCGTGCGGCGCAAAGCGGTCTGCAGCAGGCGTTGCTCGATCCGGGCTTTCCATGTCGCCGGAGCGCTCAGCGCCATGCGTGTGAGTGCTGCTTCCTCACCCACCGCCGGTTTGCCGGGTCGAATTACGGCGCGCAGCTTGCCGCGCCAGTGACGCGTGCTGCCTTTCAACCAGTTCAGTGCCACAAACAGGCGCTGTTCGACCTCGGTGAAATCACTGCCAAACGGATACTGCGGCAACAGCCCGTTCTGTTGCAGCGGCGCCAGTGTCTCGCGCAGATGACGAGGACGATGCCGCCGCCACGCCTCGGGAATCTCGAAATCCGCCGCCAGCTTGCCGTGCGCCTTGGCCTCGGCGCATAGCGCTTCCAGGAAGCGGGCATCGCTGATCGACAACATCGCCTCGATGCATTCGCTGTCACTTTTTCCACGGAGATCGGCGACCCCGTACTCGGTGACGTAAATGTCGCGAAGATGGCGCGGGATGGTGGTTTGTGCGTAGTTCCAGCGAATGTTGCTCTCGATGCCACCGCCACTGACGCGGGTGGAGCGCAGCAACAGCACCGAGCGGCCACCGGGCAGTTCGTGGGCCATCGCCACGAAGTTGTATTGCCCGCCCACGCCGCTCACCACAGCGCCGTTTTCCAGCGTATCGGACGCGGCAGCACCCAGCACCGTCGCCATCATGCAGGTATTGAAAAAGCGCGCATCGCGACGCTGCAAGGTCGCCAGTGCCTGGTGATCGCCGTACAGATGATTCACATTGGAAACCGGACACATGTCGATCGCATCCGGGTCGACACTTTCGGTTTCATCGAGCCAGTCATACAACTCGCGCGAACCGAGGAAAAACGCGCCGCGCAGGTAGTGTCCACCGGGCGTTGCCGGGTTCAGCCAACCGGCGACCGAGGCGCGTTCAAGCGCCAGATTGTTCCAGCTGCGACGCTTCAGGATGCCGCCGCGCTGAAGATGCATGAAGCCATCCATCACCATTTCGCTGGCGCCATACAGGCCGCTTTGGAACGGCGCCAGGCCGCCCAGCCCGCCTGCGATGGCGCGAGTGGTCCCGATCGGATCCAGCGACGCCAGGGCGCGCCGCCAGGCGGTGTTGTCGTTATGTCGCATCAACAACGCCTTGACCAGCGCGTCCGACAGAGCCCCGATTCCGATCTGCAGGCAGCCACCGTCCTTGACCAGGGCGCTGGCGTGCAGGCCAAGCGCGTATTCGGTCAAATCGATCGGCAGCCGCGGCAAAGCGAACAGCTTCGGTGAGCTTTCCGGGCGTAGCTCCACGTCGAAGTACGCTGCCGGCACTTCGGCATGGCCGCTCATGTACGGCAAGTCGGGATGCACCACCGCCACGCACATTGGGCGCTGCTTGCCTGCACGCTCGACCTGGCGCAGGAAATCCAGGGTCAGATCGGGATTGCAGGACAGGCTGTAACTCACGCCCTCGGGGCTTTCCCTGCGCGCCACCAGTTGCACCAGCACATTGATTTCCTGCACCACCAGATCGCGGGCCACGTGGGTGTAGTTCTGGCTGATATAGCTGCGCTGGGCGCTGGTCGAATGCAGCAGGCCACCGGACTGGAGGTAGAACTCATGCACCTCCACGTTGGGCGGCAAGGCATCGGCGGCCTGGTCCAGCGCGTATTGCGGATCGATCTGGTCGGCACCGAAATGGCGTGTCAGGAACGGTTCCAGAAATCGCCGTTCAAGCCCTGCCGCAGGGTGGGGCCGTGTCAGCGAGAGCGCAGTGTAAAGCCGCATCGAACGCGACGGGTCCGCGCCAGTGAGCGCGTACAGCGCGTTCAACAGCGCATGGGGCTTGCCCAGACCCAACGGTGCGGCGATGCGCAAGTCCGCACCCAGCTCATTGGCAAGATGGGCGGCGCAGCCGGCGGTGTCGGTGAAACGGTGCTCTATCGGCATGCTTCGATCATGCCAGAACCGTGCCACCCGGCGCGTGCCGAAACCGCATGGCCTACACTTTGACCATGCCCACCCCGTCGCCCGTGCCCGACCAGACCAGCCGCGTTCTTGCGCAACAGGCCTTGAGTCGGGCCGCCGGCGCGCCCCTGATCGAAGGCAATGCGGTCGAACTGCTGATCGACGCTGCCGCCAACTACGATGCGTGGCTGCTGGCGATACGCAATGCGAAGCAGCGTGTGCTGCTCGAAAACTACATCGTGCGCAACGACGCCACCGGCCGCCTCTTTCGTGACGCGCTGGTCGAGCGGGCGCAGGCCGGCGTGATGGTCGCGGTCATCGTCGACTGGCTCGGCTGCCTCGGCCAGTCACGTCGTTCCTTCTGGGAGCCTTTGCGCCAGGCCGGCGGCCAAGTCCGCGTCTTCAATCCACCCCAGCTGGGACAACCGTTTGGCTGGCTCAGCCGCGACCATCGCAAACTGCTGGTGGTCGATGGCGTGTATGGCTTCCTTTCCGGTGTGTGCATCAGCGCCCTCTGGCTTGGCGACGCCTCGCGTCAGATTCCGCCCTGGCGCGACACCGGTGTGGCGTTGCACGGGCCGGCCGTGGTCGAACTGGAATCGGCCTTCGCTCACAGTTGGGGCAGCATGGGAGCGCCGCTACCGAACATGGTCCCGGCTTTGGAACCGGGCCAACCTGTGGGCTCGGTATCGCTGCGGGTGATTGCGACCCAGCCGGCCGCCGCCAGCGTGTACCGCATGGATCAGATGATCGCTGCCATGGCGCAGAAATCACTGTGGCTGACCGACGCCTATTTCGTGGGCATTGCGCCGTATGTGCAGGCGCTGGTTGCCGCGGCGCGCGACGGGGTGGACGTGCGGCTGCTGGTACCGGGCAGCAGTGACGTACCGGCGGTGGCCAGCCTGTCGCGCTCGGGCTACCGGCCGCTACTGACCGCGGGCATCCGTGTTTTCGAGTGGAACGGTTCGATGCTGCACGCCAAGACGGCGGTGGCGGACGAGCACTGGGCGCGGGTCGGGTCATCCAATCTCAATATCGCCAGCTGGCTGGGCAACCGCGAAATCGACGTGGCCATCGAAGATGACACGTTCGCCGCTCAACTTGCGCGCCAGTACGAGCGAGATCTGGAAAACGCTACCGAAATCGTACTGGCGCCGCGGCGACGCCGGGGCCAGCGGGTGAAAAGCTGCACCGATCGCCCGGTTCGTCCTCGTGGCGGCAGTGGCAGCTCCAGTCGCGCAGCTGCCAGCGCCCTGCGCGTCGCCAATAGCGTGGGTGCCGCGCTCTCTCCCCATCGGGTGCTTGGAGATACCTCTAGCGTGCCACTGCTGGTCGGCGCGCTAAGCCTCCTGCTACTGGCGATCGTCGCCGCGCTCTGGCCCGCGTTCATCGGCTGGCCTTTTGCGATGATTGCGCTCTGGTTTTCGCTCAACCTGGCCGTCAGTGGCTGGCGCCTGCGGCGACGCCACCGGAACGAAACGAATCGGGCGCGCGAAGACCCCTGATGGCCGGCAACGCCGATGCTGCTACCACTCGTTATTCAGACGAATTTGACGTTCTGGGCTGAGCATCGACATGCTAGTCTCCCCGCTCCCATGCCGACCCCCGACGACATCGCACCGCGCCAAATCCTCACGCCCAGCATGCTCAATCGGCTGGTGCGAGATCTGCTGGGCGATGTGTTCCCGCAGGTATGGATCGAGGGCGAACTGTCGAATGTGGCCAAGCCCGCGTCCGGCCACTTCTATTTCACGCTGAAGGACAGCGGCGCCCAGGTGCGCTGCGCCATGTTCCGGCCCAAGGCAAGTGTCCTGCGCTTCCGTCCCATCGACGGCATGCAGGTGCTGGTGCGCGCCAAGGTGGGCTTGTACGAACCGCGCGGGGAATTTCAGCTGGTGGCGGAGTACATGGAGCCCGCGGGCGCGGGCGCCTTGCAGAGGGAATTCGAACAGTTGAAAGCCAGGCTGGATGCGGAAGGCCTGTTCGATACCGGGCGCAAACGTGCCCTGCCCCGCTTTGCCCGGCGCATCGGCGTGATCACCTCCGCCACCGGTGCTGCCGTACGTGACGTGCTGAGCGTGCTGGCGCGGCGCTGGCCACTGGCCGATGTTGATGTCTTGCCGGTACCGGTACAAGGTCGCGAAGCGCCGCCAGCGATCGTGTCGATGCTGCGCAAGGCATCCGGCAGCGGTCGCTACGACGTACTGCTGCTGACTCGAGGCGGCGGTTCGCTGGAAGACTTGTGGGCGTTCAACGAAGAGACCGTGGCGCGGGCGATCCATGCCAGCGCCGTGCCGGTGGTATCGGCGATCGGGCACGAGATCGATTTCAGCATTGCCGACTTCGTCGCCGATCTGCGCGCGCCGACGCCATCGGCAGCGGCGGAATTGCTGGTGCCCGACGCGGTCGCGGTCGAACGGCATCTGCAGCAGTGGCAGCAACGAATGGTGGCCCTGCAGCAACGTCAGTTGCAGTCCAATGCGCAACGTCTGGATCACCTGATGGCACGCCTGCAGGCCCAACGGCCGCAGGCGCGACTGGCGCGTGACCGCCAACGCCTGCTTGATCTCAGGCGCCGGCTGACGTCGGTGTTGCGCGAGCACGCCCAGCTTCGTCAGGCCAGGCTGGAGCGACTGCAGGCAAGCCTTTTGGCGCAGCATCCGAATACCCGCCTCTCGTTGCTGAGTCGACGGCTAGCTGAGCAGGACCCGCGCCTGCGTCGCGCGATGGCGCACATGCTGGAACGCCGGCAGACGCGACTGCAGCACGCCGCCCGTGCGCTGCATGCGGTGAGTCCGCTGGCCACGCTGCAGCGCGGTTACGCCATCGTGTTCGATGCCGACGGCCAGGTGCTTCGCTCAGCCAAAGGTGTGGCTGCTGGCACACCGCTGCGTGCGCGACTGGCCGACGGCGAACTGCCGTTGCGGGTCAGCGAAGACTGAAGCGATCGCCCGCGGTGTCGTCGTCGATCAGCATGTTTGCTCCGGTTACCTCCGGTCATCCCGTCGCCACGTGACGCCGGTTAAGCTGGCCGGCGTTTGCATTCCACTCGCCGCGCCACGTCATTGCCGAGGGTCCCGCCGTGCTCAAGAAAACCTATCCTTACTATCTGGCCAACCAGCCGCAGACGTCCAAAACGATGCTGGATGTACGCGACAAGTTCAGTGGCAAGGTTGCCACTCGTGTGGCCGTGCCCGATGCAAAGGCCACCGAAAAGGCCATCGCCGCCGCCGTCAAGGCGACAATACCGATGCGCCATTTCAAACCCTGGGCCCGGCAGGCGGTACTGCAGCATTGCGCTCGTCGCTTTGCCGAGCGTCGCGACGAACTGGCCGAGGCGCTGTGCATCGAGGCCGGCAAGCCGATCAAGGACGCCGCCGGTGAAGTGACCCGGCTGATCGAAACATTCCAGATCGCCGCCGAGGAAGCCGTGCGCGTCAACGGCGAGACACTGAATCTTGAGCTGGCCTCGCGTCTGGACGGCTATCACGGCTACACCCGACGCGTGCCGATCGGTCCGGTGTCCTTCATCACTCCGTTCAACTTCCCGCTGAACCTGGTCGCACACAAGGTGGCGCCAGCGATCGCCGCCGGCTGCCCGTTCGTGCTGAAACCTGCGGAGAAAACCCCGATTGGCGCACTGATCATCGGCGAAATCTTGGCTGAAACCGATCTTCCCAAGGGCGCGTTCTCGATCCTCACCCTGGACGGCCAGCACGCCTCAGCGCTGGTCGAGGACGAACGCTTCAAGCTGCTGTCCTTCACCGGCGGCCAGATCGGCTGGGAGTTGAAGGCACGAGCCGGACGCAAGAAGGTGGTGCTGGAACTGGGCGGCAACGCGGCGTGCATCGTCGACGCCGACCAAGGCAAGGATCTCGATCACGTGGTCGAGCGGCTAGTTTTCGGTGCGTTCTACCAGTCTGGCCAGAGCTGCATCGGGGTGCAGCGGATTTACGCCCACAAAGACATCTATGACGCGCTGAAGAAAAAACTGGTCGCGGCCACGCGCAAACTCAAGAGTGGCGATCCGAAGAAGAAGGATGTGTTCCTAGGCCCAATGATCGACGAAGCGGCCGCCACCCGCCTGCACAACTGGATTGTTGAGGCAAAAAAGGCCGGCGGCAAGATCCTCTGCGGCGGCAAGCGAGACGGCGCGATGCTTGAGGCCACGCTGATGGAGAACGTGCCGGCCGACGCGAAGGCCAATCGTGAGGAAGCTTTCGGACCGTTCGCCCTGCTGGCACCGTTCGCCAGGTTCGGCGATGCGATCAAGATGGTCAACGATTCGGATTACGGCCTGCAGGCAGGCATCTTCACCAACCAGCTCGACCACGCCATGCGCGCCTGGAACGAACTGGAGCAAGGCGGCGTGATCGTCAACGAC
>JALYXN010000393.1 GCA_030947085.1 Pseudomonadota bacterium
GCCCCTCCGGGCAAGCGCATGGGTCATGCCGGCGCCATCATCTCCGGCGGCAAGGGCACCGCGGAAGCCAAGTTCGCCGCGCTGGAAAAGGCAGGCGTCACCACGGTGAAGTCGCCGGCCGATCTGGGCAAGGCACTCGCCAAGCTGATGTAGGAGCGCGCCCGGTGCGCGATGCTCTCGCCGTAGCTGCAGTAGAGCCATCGCGCACGACCGGGGGAAGACCCTTGGGGACAAGCTGCGCACAGCCCTCAGCAAGTCGTTCGCTGCGCGCTAAAATGCAAAGGCCGCGATTCGTCGCGGCCTTTGTCTTTTCTGGAGCAACATCCATGGCAACGCTGCGTCTGGCGCTGGCCCAGTTCGATTTCCCGGTCGGTGCGGTGGCGGCCAATGCGGCGCGGATAGGGGATCTGATTGCCCAGGCTCGCACGGGCGGCGCCGCCCTGGTGGCCTTTCCCGAGCTGACCCTGAGTGGCTACCCGCCGGAAGACCTGCTGCTTCGACCCAGCTTTCTTGCCGCCTGCGATGCCGAGCTGAACGCTTTGGCCACCACGACCCATGGGATCGCCGCGATGGTCGGTCATCCGCACAGCGAGGGCGAGGTGTTCAACGCCGCCAGCCTGTTGCGCGAGGGCCGGATCGAGTGCACGGCGCACAAACAGGCCTTGCCGAACTACGGGGTGTTTGACGACAAACGCTATTTTCGACCTGGTCACGCCACCGTGACCAGCGTGGTCGACGGCGTCACCATTGCCTTGTTGATCTGCGAAGACGTATGGGAACCCGAGCCGGCCGCGCAGGCGGCAGCGGCGGGTGCGCAACTGCTGCTGGTGATCAACGCCTCACCGTGGGACGCGGCGAAACAGGCTGAGCGCGAGGCGGTGCTGATGGCCCGGGCGCGCGAAACCGGTTGCGCGGTCGCCTACGTCAACATGGTCGGTGGCCAGGACGAGGTCGTCTACGATGGCGCGTCGCTGCTGATCAACGGCGATGGCTCGGTCGCCGCGCGTGCACCGGCCTTTGTCGACGATTTGCTGTGGGCCGAGTTCGATCCGGTCAGTCGCCGCCTGTCGGCGGAAAACTGGCCCGTTGTGGCGGATGGCTCGATCGAGGCCACGCTTTACGCCGCACTGGTGCTTGGCATTGGCGACTATATCGACAAGAACGGTTTCGACGGTGTGCTGCTGGGTCTGTCCGGCGGTATCGACTCGGCGCTGACGCTCGCCCTGGCGGTCGATGCGCTCGGTCACCAGCGGGTCACCGCCGTCATGATGCCGACCCGCTACACCTCGCAGTTGTCGCTCGACGGTGCTCGCGCCCAGGCCGAGCAGCTCGGTGTGGATTATCACGTGATCGATATCGAGGCGACCTATGAGTCGTTCATTGACGCGTTGACGCCGGCATTCGCCGGCAAGGCCACCGATACCACCGAGGAAAACCTGCAATCGCGCACCCGGGGCGTCATGCTGATGGCCTTGAGCAACAAGCGTGGCCGGCTGCTGCTGGCGACGGGTAACAAGAGCGAGATGGCGGTGGGTTACGCCACTCTTTACGGCGACATGTGCGGCGCCTACGCACCGCTCAAGGACGTCTACAAGACCGTGGTTTATCGACTGGCACGCTGGCGAAATGCGCAGGCGGCGCGGCTGAATGCCCTGGAGGTGATTCCATCAGCAGTGATCGAACGGCCGCCCTCGGCCGAGTTGCGCGATGATCAGACCGACCAGGACTCGCTGCCGCCTTACGACGAGCTGGACGCGATCCTGGCCCGTTTCATCGAAGGCGAGTTGTCGCAGGCGGAGATCGTGGCACAGGGTTTCCAGGCCGACACGGTCAGTCGGGTGGTGCGGCTGGTGCTGCTGAACGAGTTCAAACGCAGGCAATCCGCTCCAGGGCCACGCATTACGACCCGGGCTTTCGGCCGGGAACGGCGCTATCCCATGACGTCGGGATGGCGCTGACGCTCAGGCGAAAGGTGGTGAGGGCAGGGATTCCGACAGCTCAGGCGCCCGCCCGAGACGGTACGGTTTCAGAGAGTTCGCCATAAAAAAGCCGGCGATGTCGCCGGCTTTTTCTGTCACCTGCAAGCGCTCAGTGATGCCCCGAGAACGGCACCAGCTTGCGCACGAAAGACGGCCCATGTGGCCACGTGGCGTCCTTCAGATACGGATGATCGGGGTAATTCAACGCCAGTACCTTACGGGTCTGATCGGCCAGCTTGTCACGTTCCAGCGCCAGGTAGCTGCGGGTGAGGATAGCCAGCGCATCGCCGGCCTGCGGCGCCTGCTGATAGTGCTCGATCACATACTGCGCGCGATCCGCCGAAGCAATGTAGGCCCGGTTACGCAGGTAGAATTCGGCCACGTTGATCTCATACTGGGCCAGGATGTTGCGCAGATAAATCATGCGTTGGCGGGCATCGGCGGTATACGCACTGTCCGGAAAACGGCGCGACAGCTCGGAAAAGTCATCAAACGCCTGCAGGTTGTAGCCTTGGTCGCGACGGCTCTGTTCGCCGTCACGCTTGACGAACTGCTCGATCACGCCGCTGGTGCGATCAAAATTGATCAAGCCGCGCAGGTAATAGGCATAATCCACATGCTTGTTGGCCGGAAACGTCTTGATGAACCGATTGATCGTGGACAATGCGTCATCGGGCTGGTTGTCCTTGTATTGTGAATAGGCCAGATCGAGCTGGGCCTGCTCGTTGTAATCCCCCGAGGGAAAACGCGCGATCAGACGCTGATAAGCCCGGGTGGCATCGGCGTAATCCGCATTTTGCAGCGAGTCGTGCGCCTTGTTGTAGAGGGCACCGACCGGCATGGTGTCGATGCTCTGCTTGGACTTGAACATCGAACATCCGCTCACCGCCAGGATCAGCGCGAGCACGGCCAGCATTCGCAGGACAGGCAATGGAGACATCGGCAACTTGATTACACGCATGGGAAAAAATTCAGAATGTTTGAACGAAAAGGCATGATAGCCGAAACCGACCGCCACCCGCGGGGCACTGCATGACCACGATCCGGCACCAGGCCGAGGTACCGTTGACCGCGGCAGGACGCAGGTTCGACCAGGCTGTGGCCGAGATGTTCCCCGATTATTCCCGCTCGCGCCTCAGTGGCTGGATCAAGGCCGGTGCGGTGACGCTCGACGGTGAGCAGGCGCAGCCCCGGGCATTGCTGCGCGGTGGCGAACAGGTGCGGCTGGAGGTGGAGCTCGAAACCGAGGTGAACAGCGCGCCCGAGAACATCGCGCTGGCGATCGTTTATCAGGACGACGACCTGCTGGTGCTGAACAAGCCCGCAGGGTTGGTCGTGCACCCGGGCGCCGGCAACCCGGCCGGGACGCTGCTCAACGGGCTGCTGCACCATGATCCGAAACTGGCCGAATTGCCGCGTGCCGGCATTGTGCACCGGCTGGACAAGGACACTTCCGGCTTGATGGTGGTGGCGCGCACCTTGCCGACGTATACCGCTCTGGTCGATCTGCTCTCGCGCCACGAGGTGGAGCGCCAGTACGAGGCGGTGGTATTGGGCACGATGGTTTCGGGCGGGACCGTGGATGAACCGATGGGTCGTCACATCGGCGATCGCCTGCGTCAGGCCGTGCGTGATGAGGAAGACGGCAAGCGTGCGGTTACTCATTACCGACTGCGTGAGCGCTTTCGCGCCCACAGTCTGGTGCAATGTCAGCTTGAAACCGGCAGGACCCACCAGATTCGGGTGCACATGGCCCATATCGGTCACGCGCTGATCGGCGACCCCCTCTACGGTGGTGGTCTGAAGCTGCCCAAGGGCGCTTCGGCCGAGCTGATCGCGACGTTACGAGGGTTTCGTCGGCAGGCACTGCATGCTGAAAAACTGGCCTTCAATCATCCGGTCACTGGCGAAGCGCTTTCATTCAGCGCCGAGCGCCCTGACGACCAGCGGGTGTTGATCGAAGCCTTGCGGGCCGATCTGGTCGAACAAGGGTCTGACCACTATTGAGCCCGGACGCGTGCGAAAGCCTGAAACCACGCTCGTGCCTGTGCGATCCATGATGACTCCTGCTGGTCGCTTTCCGCCATGACCGAACCCTGGATCTTTCCCGATTGGCCGGCCCCGCCGTCGGTGCATGCGGCCATTACCACACGGCACGGTCCGGGCGTTTCGATGTCGCCGTATGAACGTTTCAACCTCGGTCTGCGTTGTGGCGACATGACCGAGGCGGTGACCGCCAATCGCGGTGCCCTGCAACAGGTACTGGCGTTGCCGACCGCGCCGCGCTGGCTGCATCAGGTACATGGTGTCGTAGTGGCGGAACTCGGGCCGTTGTCGACCACCAGCGAGCCGCAGGCGGACGCCGCGGTGTCGCATATCCAGAGCACCGTGCTTTCGATCCTCACGGCGGACTGCCTGCCGGTGTTGTTCTGTGCCACCGACGGCAGCGAAATTGCTGCCGCTCACGCCGGCTGGCGGGGGCTCGCCAACGGCGTGCTGGAGGCGACGATATCGCAACTGATCACCGCGCCGGCGCAACTCATGGCATGGCTGGGGCCGTGTATTGGCGCGGCGTCGTACGAAGTGGGTGCAGAAGTGCGGGCGAGCTTCGTCGAGCATGATCCGGATGCTGCGGCATGCTTCGTGGCCACGCGAGCCGGTCACTGGCGGTGCGATCTGGCCGGTCTCGCACGCCAGCGACTTGGGTCAGCTGGCGTAAGCCGAGTTCATGGCGGCGGGTTCGACACGCTGACCGATCCGCGGTTTTACTCCTATCGACGCGACGGTGGCTCCAGCGGACGCTTCGCCAGTCTGATCTGGCTCGATTAGCTATCTCCGGGCCGTTCGAGGTTCATTCGCTTGCGCGGCTCGGGTTTCCGCCGCACAGAAGCAATCACTCACGACGGCTGGATAGGTTGCTTTTCGGTAGGAAGCACGCTGGGCAGGCTGGCCAGCACGTGATGAAGCCAGTTTTCTACCGCTTCGGGGCCGGCAACGGTGTAGTGGGCGAGGGTCGGTTCCCGGTCGCCGACGCGCACGCTGATGCCACGCGCACGGTTGACCCGTACAAAGGCATGTTCGTCGGTGAGATCATCGCCCAGATAGACCGGTTTGCAGCCGATAAATGGCGCGTGGCGCAGCAGTTCGCGAATCGCCTGTCCCTTGTCCATGCCCGCCGGTTTGAATTCCAGCATCTGTTTGCCCGGTTGCAATTCGTAACCGGGCAGGTGCGGTAGCAGCCCCTTGGCCGCCGCGTGCAACGCCGCGAGTTTCTCTTCATCGTGGCGGCAATACAGGACAACGACCTGCTGTTTGTCCTCCAGCTGAAGTCCACCGAATTGGACCGCCAGTGCGCCAGCAGCCTTGCGCATCCGTAGCTGGCTGGTGAGTTTAAGGTTCCTGCGGCGAAAACTGCCATCGGCATGGCGCAGTTCGAGACCGTGCAAGCCAGCGGCCGCCCACTGCGTGGGTCCAAACAGCCGATCGATATCCGCCAGTCCGCGACTGCTGACCAAGGCCAGTGCTCCATGCAACGCCCGATGCAGGTCATGCAGCAAGATCAGCAACGAAGGCGCGACGAACACGGTCCGGGGATCGTCGGCGAATTCCAGCAGGGTGCCATCGATATCGAGCAGAACGGCCCATGGCGAACCTTGACCGGGAAGCGGCGGACCGGCTAGAGGTGAGTTCGCGCTGGCGTCCGAAAGCGGCATGATCCCCAAGCTACCAAGCGCGATGTGAAAGATGACTCTTTGCGCAGCCTTCAACTTGGCACAGCCTTCAACTTGAATCGCGGCAACCGGTCCGCATCTTTTCCGCAGTGACGGAGCTGCCGTCAAACCTTCAGATGGGGAACACGTATGCGAATGGACAAGCTCACTTCCCGGTTCCAGCAAGCGCTGGCCGACGCCCAGTCACTGGCTGTCGGCGGCGATCACAATATGCTCGAGCCGGTCCACGTGATGGCGGCGCTGCTCAATCAGCAAGGCGGCTCGACCGCGCCCATGCTGACCCAGGCGCACGTCAACGTGCCGGTGCTGAAACAGCGTGTCGACGACATGCTCGAGCGGTTGCCCAAGGTCAGCGGGCAGGAGGGCAATATCAATGTCGGCAACGACCTGACCCGATTGCTCAACCTCACCGACAAACTGGCGCAGCAGCGCGGTGACCAGTTCATTGCCAGCGAGCTGTTCGTGTTGGCGGCGCTGGACGACAAGGGCGAGCTGGGCTCAGCCTTGAAGGCGGCCGGCGCGACCAAATCAAATCTCGAGTCAGCGATCGAGAAACTACGCGGTGGCGAGAAAGTGCAGAGCGAGAATGCCGAGGAGCAGCGCCAGGCGCTGGAGAAATACTGCATCGACCTGACCGAGCGCGCCGAGAAGGGCAAGCTCGATCCGGTCATCGGTCGTGACGAGGAAATCCGGCGCACCATCCAGGTGTTGCAGCGACGGACCAAAAACAATCCGGTGCTGATCGGCGAACCCGGCGTGGGCAAGACCGCCATCGTCGAGGGGCTGGCCCAGCGCATCATCAAGGGCGAGGTACCCGAGGGCCTGCGCGGTCGTCGCGTGCTGTCGCTGGACATGGGCGCGCTGATTGCCGGTGCCAAGTTCCGCGGTGAATTCGAGGAGCGACTGAAGGCGGTGCTGAGCGATCTGTCCAAGCAGGAAGGGCAGGTAATCCTGTTTATCGACGAACTGCACACCATGGTCGGCGCCGGCAAGGCTGAGGGCTCAATGGATGCGGGCAACATGCTCAAGCCGGCGCTGGCGCGTGGCGAGCTGCATTGCATCGGCGCCACCACGCTGGACGAATATCGCCAGTACATCGAGAAGGATGCCGCGCTGGAGCGGCGCTTTCAGAAGATCTTCGTGGGCGAACCCTCGGTGGAGGACACCATCGCGATCCTGCGGGGGTTGAAGGAGCGCTATGCGGTGCATCACGGGGTCGAGATCACCGATCCGGCGATTGTCGCCGCGGCCACCTTGTCCAATCGCTATATTTCCGATCGCCAGTTGCCGGACAAGGCGATCGACCTGATGGACGAGGCGGCCTCGCGCATCCGCATGGAGATCGATTCCAAGCCGGAGGAGCTCGACCGGCTGGAGCGCCGCTTGATCCAGCTCAAGATCCAGCGCGAAATGCTGAAGAAGGAGAAGGACAGCGAATCGCAGCAGCGTCTGGCCGACCTGGAAACCGACATCGAAAAACTGGAGCGCGAGTT
>JALYXN010000396.1 GCA_030947085.1 Pseudomonadota bacterium
CATGTGGTGCGCCGATCCCCTCCGTTACATCATGCAAGAGAACCGCGCTCAGCGCGGGCGCTTGCGCTCAGTGCCGGAAATGGCGCATGCCGGTGAACACCATCGCCAGGTCGTGCTCGTCCGCGGCGGCAATCACTTCGTTGTCGCGCATCGATCCGCCCGGCTGAATCACCGCGCTGATGCCCGCTTCCGCGGCGGCGTCGATGCCATCGCGGAACGGAAAAAACGCATCGGAAGCCATCACCGAACCGCGCACGTCCAGCTTCTCGTCGGCGGCCTTGATGCCGGCAATCCGCGCACTGTAGATCCGGCTCATCTGGCCGGCGCCGATGCCGATGGTCTGGCGATCACGGGCGTATACGATGGCATTGCTCTTGACGAACTTCGCCACTTTCCAGGCGAAGATCAGGTCGTCAATCTGCGCCTGGGTGGGCGCGCGTCGGGTGACGATTTTCAGATCCTTCGGGCCGATCATGCCAAGGTCGGCGGTCTGGATCAGCAGGCCCGAGCCCACGCGCTTGGAATGGTTGCCCGGATGCGCATTCAGCACGTTGCCATCGTCGGGCAGTGGAATCACCAGCACGCGGACGTTGCCCTTCTTGCTGAAGGCCTTGAGCGCGTCGTCGGCGTACGACGGCGCCAGTACCACCTCGACGAACTGACGCGCCACGATCGCCTGCGCGGTGGCCGCGTCGACCTCGCGGTTGAACGCGATGATGCCGCCGAAGGCCGAGGTCGGATCGGTCTGGTAGGCCAGGTCGTAGGCCTTGCCGATACCGTCCAGGCTCACCGCCACGCCGCACGGATTGGCGTGCTTGACGATAACGCAGGCAGGCTTGCTGAAGCTGCGCACGCACTCCCACGCCGCGTCGGCGTCGGCGATGTTGTTGAACGAGAGCTCCTTGCCCTGCAGTTGCCTGAACGTGGCCAGCGTGCCCGGTGCAGGATACAAATCTCGATAGAACGCGGCCTGCTGATGCGGATTCTCGCCGTAACGCAAATCCATCAGCTTCACGAAGCGGCCGTTGACCTGGCCCGAGAAGGCGGCATGCCCGGTCACCTTGTCCTGCGCGTCATCGAGTTCAAGCGCGGACAAGTAATCGCTGATCGCGCCGTCGTAGTTGGACACCTGGTTGAAGGCGGTCACGGCCAGCCGGAAGCGGGTGGCGCGGCTCAGGCCGCCCTGGTTTTCGATCTCGGCCAGCGCATCGGCATATTGATCGGGCGAGGTCAGTACACCGACATCGTTCCAGTTCTTCGCCGCCGAACGCAGCATCGCGGGGCCGCCGATGTCGATGTTCTCGATCGCCTGTTCCAGCGTGCACTCGGGCCTGGCGACCGTGCTCTCGAACGGATAGAGATTCAGCACCAGCAGGTCGATCGGTGCGATGCCGAGCTTGGACATGACGGTGTCGTCCACGCCGCGTCGGCCGAGCAGGCCGCCGTGAATCTTGGGGTGCAGGGTCTTGACCCGGCCGTCCATGATTTCCGGAAAACCGGTGGCATCGCTGACATCGGTGACGGCAATGCCCGCATCGCGCAACGCTTTCGCACTGCCGCCGGTGGAAAGCAACTCGACGCCGGCAGAAGCAAGGCGTCGGCCCAGATCAACCAGCCCGCTCTTGTCGGAAACACTGAGCAGGGCGCGACGGACCGGGACGAGCTGGGGCGTGGACATGGGCGGCTTCTTTAACGGGAAAGCCGCTGATTATAGCCGTCTGATACCGGGCCGTTTTTCCGCCGTGCCTCAGAGCAGGCCGTGTGTTGCCAGTTTTTTGCGCAGGGTGGCTCGGTTGATGCCCAAAGCAACGGCGGCACGACTCTGGTTGCCATCGTGAAAAGCCAACACTTCGCGCAGCAACGGCACCTCCACCTCACGCAGCACCATCGCATGCAGACCCTCGGCGCATTCCGTGTCACCGATGTCGGCGAGGTAGCGGCGTACCGTGCGACCGACGCACTCGCTCAACGCGCTGTTCGAACTGGGGCCATTTGCAGCGGCGGCATTCGAACTGACGCTGGAGCCGGCGTTCTGCGACGAGGTCTGTTTTGCGGCCTCGGCAGCAGGCAGTCTTACGGCATTCACGGACATCTTCCCTCACGTACTGAGCGGCGGCTGCGCCGCTGCCGGTGGTTATGATTGGTGACGCAAGTCGCAGCGGGTATCGAATGCCGTTGGCACTCAGCGCGAGGCGTCGAGTCTACCCCTGCGCGCGCAGAAATTTAAGTGCCCATGTTTATTCAAAGCCAATCTCGAACGCGACCGCCCTGTCGCCGGGGTCCTCGATCTCCAGCACCAGTACCGCGCTGGCACCCGGCGCCAGTCCACGCTGAAGAATGCTGTCGTCATCCAGGTATTCGCGTGGCTGCAGTCGGCGCATGCCCAGCCGCTTGCCCTGCGCATCGGACAGCGTGATGGTCAACAACGGATAAGTTTGCGTAAAATGTGCGTCGTTACGCACGCTGGCGCTGATCATCAGCGCGTGGCCCGCGCTGGGATGCGCTTGCACATTGCTGGCCAGCAGACGCAGTTGATTTGGAGCGGACACCAGCGGCAACTCGCAGCCCAGTACCGCGCAGGTGGCTTGCCACCCGCGGCCGACCAGCGGGTTGCGAATCAGCATCTCGCGTTTGGCCCACGCCAGTTGTGCACCGAACAGCAGCAACAGCAACGCGCAGGCGATGACCCAGGGCCAGTGGCGCTCACCGGACGTGCGCGGCTTGCCCCCGCGCTCGGGCTGGCGAGCGGATTCGCGCTTGCGTGCGCGTCGCGATTCGCGGGCGAAACGCGGGGCGAAAACCAGCGTCGAAAAGTCCTCGTGGGAGTGGATTGCGTCGCTGGCATCGTTTTCGACCACCGCAGGACTTTCCGGCTGCGGTCGATACACAACCAGATCCACGCGGGGTGGCTCCAGCGAAGGCTCGTTGAGCGGCAACTCGGTGAAGGGTTCCGGCGGCAGCTGCTCGGCCAGCGTGGCGAGACTGTCGAAGCTGGCTGCGCAGTGACCGCACACCACGTGGCCGTTGGCCTTGGCGAGTGTCTGCGCATCCAGCGAGAACACGGACAGGCATTCGGGGCATTGTGTGTACATGCAGGCCGCTTTGATCGGTGTGCGGC
>JALYXN010000400.1 GCA_030947085.1 Pseudomonadota bacterium
GAACGCTCTTCGCCGGATGACGCGGTCTTGCAGCCCACGTTGATCGGCAGCCGGATCTCCGCTGCCAGCGGCAGATGGTCGGAGAACGCCTGGGGCAGCGCCCAGGTCTTTTCCTGATGGATCGCCGACGAGGTCAGGATGTGGTCCAGTGCGCGGCGGGGCTTCCAGCTGGGGAAGGTCGGCGTGGCTTGCTGCGGTGGCTGCAGATGGCATTTGCTGAACAGATGACGCATCTCGGCACTGTGTGGCTCGGTGTTGAGATCGCCCATCAGGATGGCATGCGGAAAGGGCTGCAACAGCTCCGCGATGAAACCAAGCTGGCGCGTGCGGGCCTGCGCGCTCAGCGAGAGATGCGCGATCACGACCGCCAGCGCGTTGTCGCCTTCGCCGAACTGCGCCAGCAGCGCACCGCGTCCGGGGATACGACTGGGCAGCGGATAGTCGAGCACCGAGTGGGGCTCCAGACGGCTGATCAGACCATTGGCCGAATGGGCCAGCTTGGCCATGGGCCGATTCGGTTGATGGCTCCAGAACGGCATGCCCGCCGTTTCGGCCAGATAGCGGGTCTGGTTGAGAAAACCCGAACGCAGACTGCCGGCATCCGCTTCCTGTAGCCCGACCAGGTCGAACTGCTGCAGCACTTCGGCGAGGCGATCGAGGCTGTCCATCTTGCCGCGTCCGGGCAACACCGCGCTGAGGCTGCGGGTAACGTACTCGCTGTAACGCTGCACGCTGCCGCCAGCGAGGATATTGCAGCTCAACAAGCGCAGGCGTCGCTCGGCGGGTTCAGCGGGGCTATTCGCGGCGCGGGTCATCGCTACACACTGCAAGGGAAAGGGAATGCCGGCACCGGCGATAGCGGGCCGGACCCGGCGGTCAGCATGGCGCCCCAAGTGTGAACGTGGTGCCAGTCGCCGTTGTGATCGTCGTCACACGCGGGCGAATGACTTGCCCATCAGCTTACTTCCCTTTCAGCTCGCGCTTGGCCAGCCACTGCGCCACCGTTGAGAGTTCATCCAGCGAATGGACGGCCGCCACCCGATATTTGCCATCGATCACCACGGTCGGTGTGCCATCGACCTGCCACTTGCGAATCAGGTCCAGATCCCGCTTCATCTTCGCGGTTATTTCCGGTGAGGTGGCGATGCGCATGAACTCGGCGCGGTTGACGCCCTCGCGCGCATAGAAGTCAGCCAGTTCATCCAGCGAGTTGATCGGATAATGCTGGTCAAACTTGGCCGCGAACAGCTTCAAATGCGTGCGATCGACCACGCCTAGCTGTTTGGCCGCGTAGTAGGCGCGCGCGAACGGCAGCCATTCGGCGCTGAAAGGTGCCGGCATCAGCTTGAACGTGACCCCGGCCGGCAACTGCTTGCGCAGCTTGTCGGCCACGGGTGCGAACTTCGCGCAATGGACGCAACCGTAGGAAAACACCTCCACCACCTCGACCTTGCCATCCTTGCTGTAGCGCTGGTACGGCGGAGGTAAGGTCACGTACTCGCTGCCCTCGGTATACGGTGGCGGCGTGCTTGATTCTGCGGTGCAGGCACTGGCCAGCAGAACGCCGGCAATCAGGGCCAGGATGTGCAGACGGGCAAATCGCTTCAACATGGAGTTTTTCTCTGCGCATGGCGACCGTGGCCGCCGGGTGGATCGGATCGAAAGGATCACACAAGCCAGATCGGCTTATTTGCCGGCCGCTTCCTTCGCCACCAGCCACTTGGTCAGCTCGATGCTCTGATCGGCGCCGACCTGCGAGGGCGACAGCCGATACTTGCCGTTGACGATGATCGTTGGCGTGCCCTCGACCCCGTAGGCCTTGACCAGCTCGTCGGCGCGGCGGACCTTGGTGTTGATCGCAAAGGAGTTGGCTACCGCGACAAATTCCTTGGGGTCGGCGCCGAACTTGGCGTAGACCTTGGCGGCATCCGCGATGGTCGGCAGCGCTTGCGTCGACTTCAGTCCACCGGCATCCTTCATCGCGGTGAGTTCGTGGGTCTTCCAGACCGCGTCATACATCGCGTCGTTGCCCTTGGCCGCCACGCCCAACGCCTGCGCCGCATAGTACGCGCGCTGCAGCATCGGCCAGTTTTCCTGCGGTACGAACGAGGCCGGCAGGTACGCCATCTGGGCATCGGCCGGCAATTCACGCGCCAGCTTGTTGGCGGTGGCGTGGTACTGGTTGCAGGCCGGGCAACCGTAGGAGAACACCTCGACCACCTCGATCTTGCTGGTGTTGCTGACCTTGGGCTGGGCCGGCTCGATCCGCTGGTACTGCTTGCCCTCGACCCACTTGCCGTTGTCGACAAACGGGGCTGCCGCCGGTGCCGGTGTTGCCGGTGCCGCTGCGTGGCCAGCGCTGGCGGCGTCGGCATCGGTGCTGGCGGATATTGCCGGCGCGTCGCTCACGGTAGCGGCCTGCGCCGTTGCCGCGACGGTGCGGGGCGTCGCGCTGGCCGATGTCGGTGTAACCGGCGGCTGGCTGCCGTTGTCGCTGTCATGGCTGCAGGCGGCGAGCGCAAGCAGGGCGGCGCACAGGAACGGCAAACGTTTCAACATGGCAAACCTCGAACAGATGGGGCGTGAAACCGACCGCGCCGACCCTGGCGGCCGGCGCGAAATCGATCAGGGATCAGGGCGTGGCGTCGGGCTTGGTTCCAGCGCTGTGCAGACCCTCGATATAGCTGGCCAGCGCGGCGATGTCCTTGGTGTCCAGCTGCTTGGCGATCGACGGCATGATTTGCGAGTGGGCGTCGTCACCCCACGTAGTGCCATCGTGCCACGATTTCAGCGTCGCCTCGATGTACTGCGCGTGCTGACTGGTCAGCTGCGGGTACATCGCACCAGGATTGCCGCGGCCGTCGATGCTGTGACAGGCCATGCAGGCGGGTATCTTGCGGCTGGCGTCGCCTTCCCGGAACAGCGTCTCGCCCTGTTCGACCAGTGTCTGGTCGGCGACGCCGGGCAGCACCGTCTGGCTGGAAAAATACGCGCCGAGGTCATGCATGTCCTGGGTCGACAACGGGGTGGCCATGCCCATCATGATCGGATTCTGGCGCTTGCCGCTTTTGAAGTCGGTGAGCTGGCGCACGATGTACTGCTCGTTCTGGCCGGCCAGCTTGGGGTATTGCGCGTCGCTGGAATTGCCGTCCATGCCGTGACAGGCGCCGCAGACGGCAGCCTTGGCCTGGCCGGCGGTGGCGTCGCCGGGTTTGGCGGGGGCTTCCGCCAGCGCTGTCGCAGCGGCGGCGGTCGCTGGCGCGCTAGCCGAGCTGGCC
>JALYXN010000407.1 GCA_030947085.1 Pseudomonadota bacterium
AGGGCTGCGACGTAATCCAGCCGCGCCACAATGCCCGGCAGATCGCCCACGCCATTGCCATTGGTATCGAGAAAACTGCGTGGATAAATCTGGTAGATGACGCCGCCGCGCCACCAGGGTGCCTCACTCATTCGCTTGTCCTTGGCTGTCTGATCGCCGTGCCGCATTGCACCCGGAGGCATTGCGTGGCCTGCCGGGCAGCTTAATGGCTGGATGTGGAAGCCAAGGTGGCACTGCATACGTATTCAATGGGCCGGCAAGTGCAGTGCAGCAAAACATCTGCAGTTTATGTCGGCGGGTGATGGCGGTGCGTTGGAACTCCAGGAACGTCTACATACAGTTGAAAATAGATTACGTGGCACGTTTTACGGGGCCGTGATGGAAGCGCGGAAATTCGGAAAATCGCGGTAATCAAGGGTTTTTAGGTGCAGTGCAGCAGAATGAATACGTATGCAACAAGTGATCGGCTTTGTCATCGCAGCCCTAACATGGCGCCACGTGATGGGTATCGGCGACCACAAGCCGCGCATCCCATTGAACGTTAGGGCCGCAATTGACATTGAACAAGATGATCGACAACCCTGGGAGGGGATCACGGTGATACTCAAACGTAATGTGCTGGCATTGGCACTCGCATCGGCAGGCTTCTGCGCGACCTCAGCGGCATATGCCGCTGCACCGCAGTCCAGCAACACCAACGGCCAGGACGCGCCCACAGCGCAGAAAGCCGCTGACGACAGCGCCGCGACCAGGGACCAAAAGACCAAGGCCAAGAAACTACAGGCGGTCGAGGTCAGTGGCTTCATCAGCAGTATCGAGAACGCCACCGCCCTCAAGAAGAATTCCGACTCCATCGTCGAAGCCGTGTCGTCCGAACAGATCGGCAAACTCCCCGGCGTATCCATCGCCGACACGCTGGGTCGCCTGCCGGGTCTTGCCGTACAGACCGTGAGCGGCCGCCCGCAGGTCCTCACCATCCACGGCCTTGGCCCCGACTTCAGTACCGCGCTGGTCAACGGCGGCGAGCAGGTCAGTACGTCGAACAATCGCGACGTGCAGTTCGATCAATACCCGTCGAGCTGGTTCGACAGCGTGGTGGTTCACCTGAGCCCGTCGGCCAACCTGGTCGGTCAGGGCCTGGCCGGCACCGTGGACATGCACACCATTCGCCCGCTGGAAAAGAACAAGTCCGAGGCAGCCATCAACGCGCGCTACGTCTGGGACGGCCAGAGCCAGCTTTCCTCAGGCCCCGGCGTCAGCGACAAGGGTTACAACGTCAACGGCATTTGGGTCGACCAGTTCGCCGACCATACCTTCGGTGTCACGCTCGGCATTGATCTCGAATCCAATCCCGCGCAGATCAAGCATCAGGGTCCCTGGGGTTACGCCAATGCCGACGATGGCTCGCTGCTGGTGGGCGGCTCGAAGAACTACGGCACTTCCGATTCGTTCAAGCGCCAGGGCCTGCTGACCTCGTTCCAGTGGCAGCCGAATGACTTCCTCAACAGCACCCTCGACCTGACCTACGACAACTTCAAGGAAACCCAGCAGTCCAAGGGCATCGAGTTTCCGCTCGCCTACGGCAGCGGCGTCAAGCTCGAGCCTGGCTATAACACCCAGAACGGCTTCGTGCAGAGCGGTACCTACGACAACGTCAAGGGCGTCATCCGCAACGACTACAACCAGACCAAGGCCAAGGTCTGGAACATCGGCTGGCGCAACGAGTTGAGGTTCAACGCCGACTGGTCCGCCGAACTGGACGCGAACTACTCTCGCGCCGATCGCCGCGACTACCAGGTCGAAAGCTACTCGGGTACCGGTTACGGCTTGGGTGCAGCGGGTGGTGCCACCGATACCCTGGGCTTCACCGAGCGTCCCGATGGCCTGCTTTACGTCAACCCGGCCATCGACTACGGCTCCAACCAGATCGTGCTGACCGACCCGCAGGGTTGGGGTGCCGGTGGCAAACCCGCGGTGGTCCAGGCAGGCTTCATCAATGCACCGAGAACCAACGACTATCTTGCCAATCTCAAGGCAAGCATCAAGCGCGACTTTGCCGCTGGCCCGTTCTCCAGCGTTGAAGCGGGCGTGGTTCGCGGCACGCGCAGGAAGACCTATGACATCGACCAGACCTTCCTGACGCTGGGTGGCGGATATTTCGATAAAGATGCGGCTGGAAACGTCACGCATGTTCCTACTCTCACCGCCCCCACCGGTGGCGGCAGCTGCAGCCCGCTGGCTTGGATGGGCATCGGCTCGCAGGCCTGCTACAACCCGCTCGCCCTGATCAGGAACGGTACCTACACGCAGCTGCCGACCTCGTTGTCGTCGATCGCAGTGCCGCCGAACTGGAAAGTGACCGAGCGCGACGTCACTTCGTACCTGCAGTTCAATCTCGACACCACGGTCGGCAATGTCGGCCTGCGCGGCAACTTCGGACTGCAGGTGGCGCACACCAACCAGACCTCCCAGGGCCAGCGCGTGACGGCAGGCAACGGCAGCAACACCGCCGGCAATGCCAGCGCCATCCTGGTACCGGTCTCCGGCGGTACCAATTACACCCGTTACCTGCCCAGCGCGAACCTGATCTTCAGCTTCGACCAAAGCAACGACCTGCGCCTCAGTGCAGCCCGGGTGATGGCGCGTCCGCGGATGGACCAGATGAGTGCCAGCCTGGGCGTATCCGGCAACATCACGCACCTGACCGAGACCAACCCGAACCTGTCGTACTTCAGTGCCTCCGGTGGCAATGCCAAGCTGCTACCGACCATGGCTGACAACTACAACGTCAGTTACGAGCACTATTTCGCCAGCGACAGCTCCGGTTATCAGTGCTCGTCCACGGACGCCAAGCAGTCAGACCTGTGCCGCAGCGGTGGTGGTGGTTACGTCGCGCTGTCGGGCTACTTCCTCAAGCTGAAGGACTACATTAATCCTAACGCGTCTTACCAGTACGACTTCAGCGCGTTCGTGCCTTCATACCTGACTCCGGCGCAGCAGGCCCAGCTGGGCACCACCCAGGGCGTCGTGTCCGGTCCCATCAACGACGGCCGCGGCGACGTAAAGGGTTTGCAGCTCACCTTGAACCTGCCGTTCGCCAACCTGACCCCGGTGCTCGATGGCTTCGGCACCATCCTCAGTGGCAACTACACCAAGAGTTCGCTGGTGTATGGGGGCAACCCGAATCCGCTGACCGTTCCGGGCTTGTCCAAGTGGGTTGCCAACGGCACGGTGTACTACCAGCACAGCGGCTTCGAAGCCCGCGTCAGCGACAGCTACCGCTCCAGCTTTCTGGGTGAGGTGTCTGGCATCAGCGCAACCCGCATCGAACAGACCATCAAGGGCGGCAGCACCTACGACGCCCAGGTCAGCTACTCGTTCGATCACGGCCCGCTGAGCGGGCTGACCTTGATCGCTCAGGGTTCCAACCTGTCGAACAAGACGTTCGTAACCTACCAGAACAACGATCCGCGTCAGGTGAAGACCTGGGAAAGCTACGGTCGCCGTTACGAAGTGGGTATTTCGTACAAGTTCCAGTAAGCCCTCCCCGCTTACCAAGGCCGAGCCCCGTTGCGTAACATCAGCGGGGCTCTTTTTTTTTGACCAACGTGCTGCCGTGCGTTATCAAGGAGCATCTCACCGGAATGCTGCCGACTCGCCATGAATGACCCTGCCATTAGACGCGTCGTAATCGTCGGCGGCGGTACCGCCGGATGGATGACGGCCGCACTGCTTGCCCAGGCCATGGGCACGCAACTGGATATCCGGCTGATCGAGTCCGACGACATCGGGATCGTCGGCGTGG
>JALYXN010000410.1 GCA_030947085.1 Pseudomonadota bacterium
GCAACAGCTTCATCGCCATGTAGGCGAAGAACCCCACCACCATCATGACGATCAGAAACCCGATAAGGGTGATACCCGACTGCTTCGATTTCATAGTCCCCTCGCTATGTCGCCTGGATGGCGAACCCATCTGTGATTGACCGGAATCTCGTCGCTTTCCGGCCTGTTCTGCTCTGCGCCGCTGGAAGCGGTACGCCAATTATGCCTGCGCAACCTCGCACTGTGGACGACCGCATGCGCGAGCGACTTCGATCCGGTCACGCTTTGATGGACCAGCGTTGCCTGTAGGCGGCGCTCAGTGGATCACCGTGCCGATGCGCGAAAAGTCCACGCCGCCGGTGCCCATGCCCTTCCAACTCATCCAGATCAGGAACGCCTTGCCAGCGAGATTCTTCTCCGGCATGCAGCCCCACCAGCGGCTATCGAGGCTGTCGTTGCGGTTGTCGCCCATGACCAGATAGCAGCCTTGCGGCACTTTGGAAGGCACGCGCGCGTTGGGAATGGAATTGGGCGTGGTGTACGCCGGCATCTGCGCGATCATGTGATCGACGGTCTTACCGTCCGGGCGCGGCAGGTGCTCGGTCCAGACGGTGGCGCCCATGGCCAGCATCACCTTGTCGACGTCGCGCTGCGGATTACCCACGTAGGGACCGGTTTCGTCTTCGGTTACTTGCTTGCCGTTGATCATCAACTCCGAGCCATGCACCTCGATGCTGTCGCCAGGCAGACCGATCACGCGCTTGATCCAGTTCTGCTGCGGCACCGGGGTGCTGGGGTCGGTGCAGCTCTCGTCACCACTGCGCGTCAGCTTGCCGCCGTCCGGGCACACATAGCCGGGAAAGCGAAACACCACCACATCGCCGCGCTTGGGTTCACCGACACTGAAAAATTTGTTGTTGAATGCCGGCATCCGTAGCCCGTAGGCGAACTTGTTGACCAGGATGAAGTCGCCCACATCCAGTGTCGGCATCATCGATCCGGACGGGATCCGGAAGGGCTCGGCTACGAACGAACGCAGCAGCAACACCACCAGCACCACCGGAAACAGCGAGCGCGACCAGTCCACCGGCACCGGATCACGGTATTCGTCACCAGCGGCGTCAAAACGTGCCTTGCGCTTCTTGTAGAGAAACAGGCGATCCAGCGCCCAGATCACACCAAACACGACGGTGAGTCCCAACAGGATCGCCGAAAAATCAAATTCCATGCTTTAGCTCCAGTTCGCCTGCCGGATCATCGTTGATCACATGCATCATTTGTCCGATCTCAGCACGGCCAGGAAGGCTTCCTGCGGAATGTCCACCCGCCCGACCTGCTTCATGCGCTTTTTGCCTTCTTTCTGTTTTTCCAGCAACTTTTTCTTGCGGCTGACGTCGCCGCCATAGCACTTGGCCAGTACGTTCTTGCGCAGCGCCTTGACCGTCGAGCGGGCAACGATCTGCGCGCCAATGGCCGCCTGGATCGCCACGTCGAACTGCTGACGCGGGATCAGCTCCTTCATCCGTTCCACCAGCTCGCGACCACGGCGCTCCGCATGGGTGCGATGCATGACCAGGCTGAGCGCGTCGACCCGCTCGCCGTTGATCAGCACATCGGTACGCACGAAGGGGCCGACCTCGAAACGATCGAAGTGATAATCCATCGAGGCGTAGCCCCTCGACACCGATTTGAGGCGGTCGAAGAAATCCATCACCACTTCGGCCAGCGGCATTTCATAGCTGATCTGCACCTGGGTGGCGAGATACTGGATCGAACGTTGCACCCCGCGCTTTTCCTCGCACAGCGTGATGATGTTGCCGATGTACTCCTGCGGCGTGAGGATATTGGCCACCACGATCGGCTCGCGAATCTCCTGCACCAGGCTGGAATTGGTCGGCAGCTTGGCCGGGTTGTCCAGCTGCATGGTGCTGCCATCGCTCATCAGCACCTCGTAGACCACGGTCGGCGCCGTGGTGATCAGGTCGAGGTTGTACTCGCGCTCCAGCCGCTCCTGCACGATTTCCATGTGCAGCATGCCGAGAAAGCCGCAGCGGAAGCCGAAGCCCATCGCTTCGGACGACTCCGGCTCGAAAAACAGCGCCGCGTCGTTGAGGCGCAGCTTGTCGAGCGCTTCGCGCAAGGCCGGGTAATCGTCCGAGGAGACGGGAAACAGGCCGGCGAACACGCGCGGCTGCATGTGCTCGAAACCGGGTAACGCCTTGTCGGCCGGCTTGCCGGCATGGGTAAGCGTGTCGCCCACGGGGGCACCGTGCACGTCCTTGATCGATGCGTTGATCCAACCCACTTCACCGGCGCCCAGCTTGTCGGTCTTTTTGCGCTTGGGCGTGAACACGCCGACATCGCCCACCTCATGGGTGCGGCCCGTGGACATCACCAGCAGCTTGTCGCCGGACTTGATCTCGCCCTGCATCACGCGCACCAGCGACACCACGCCCAGATAGTTGTCGAACCAGGAGTCGATGATCAGCGCCTGCAGCCGGTCGGTATCGCGCGGCTTGGGTGGCGGAATGCGCGCGATGATCGCCTCCAGCACATCGACCACGTTCAAGCCGGTCTTGGCGCTGATCGACACCGCGTCGGTGGCGTCGATACCGATGACCGCCTCGATCTCGCCTTTGACCTTTTCGATGTCGGCCGTAGGCAGATCGATCTTGTTGATCACCGGGATCACTTCCAGGCCCTGCTCCACGGCGGTGTAGCAGTTGGCCACGGACTGCGCCTCGACACCTTGCGCGGCGTCAACCACCAGCAGCGCGCCTTCGCAGGCTGCCAGCGAACGGCTCACTTCGTAGGAGAAGTCGACGTGCCCCGGCGTGTCGATGAAGTTCAACTGATACGTCTTGCCGTCGCGCGCTGTATACGGCAGCGAGACCGACTGCGCCTTGATGGTGATGCCGCGCTCGCGCTCGATCGGATTGGTATCCAGCACCTGCGCTTCCATTTCGCGGTCGGCAAGGCCCCCGCAAAGCTGGATGATGCGATCGGCGAGGGTCGACTTGCCGTGATCGATGTGGGCAATGATGGAGAAGTTGCGGATCAATTCCATGGAGCGCTGGCGGCCTGTCGAGCTTGGATTGTGCTGACGCACACCATGTGCGCAAGCGCATCACCCCTCGGGCGACGCTAACCCGTCATTGTCGCATGGAACCCGCCGGGACCATCGCACCACCGCATCTGGCGCGGATGCCTGCAGGCACCCGCACCGTTCGAGCGGATCGATGGTTATTTGTCGTCCGGAACCGTCAGGCCGACGAAGTTGCTCTGTTCACCCCGGCGCACCAACAGCAACACCGTGCTACCCGGCTTGACGTCCTTGGTCGCGGTGCGGAAATCCGCCACGCTGGCAACCTTCTTCTGATTGACCATCAGGACGACGTCGCCCGCCTGAAGGCCTGCCTGCGCCGCCACCGGACCCGTGATCTGGCTGATGACCACGCCCTGCCCGGACTTCAAGCCAAGTTGTCCGCGGGTGTCGTCGTCGAGCGGCTGCACGGTCAGGCCCAGCGCATCGGAGCCGTTGTGTGAGGACGAAGTGGTGGCGTCCTGGTTGGTCACCCCGCTCTTGTCCCGTTTGGCCTCACTGATGGTGACGTGCAGGGTCTGCTTCTGGCCGTTGCGCAGAATTTCCACCGGCACGTCGCTGCCCGGTTTGGTCATGCCGACCAGCGGCGGCAGATCCGCCGCCTGCCCCAGCACCTTGCCGTCATACGACAGAATGATGTCGCCCGGCTGGACCCCCGCCTTGGCCGCGCCGCTGCCCGGCGTGACCTCGACCACCGCCGCGCCCGCACCGTTTTCAAGCTTGAACGCCTTGACGATATCGTCATCGACCGGCTGCATGGTGACACCCAGCATGCCGCGGGAAACGTAACCCTTGCTCTTGATCTGCTGCACCGCGTTCATCGCCAGATCGACCGGAATCGAGAACGACACGCCCAGGTAGTCGCCGGTATTGGAATAGATCTGCGAGTTGATCCCGACCACGTGCCCCTGCAGGTCGAACAGCGGACCACCGGAGTTGCCGCGGTTAATCGGCACGTCGGTCTGGATGAACGACGTGTAGGGCTGGTCCTGCTGCCCCAAATTCCGTCCCACCGCACTGACGATGCCTTGGGTCACGGTGTAATCGAATCCGAACGGCGAGCCGATCGCCAAGACCCATTGACCCGGTTTAAGGCTATGTGAGTCACCAATGGTCACCGCTGGCAAGTCGCCGCCGGCATCGACCTTCAACAGGGCGATGTCGTAGGTGGGATCGGTGCCGATGACTTTGGCAGTCAGGGTACGGCGATCCTGCAATCGCACCGTGACCTTGTCGGCATGGTCGACCACATGGTTGTTGGTAAGGATGTAGCCATCCTTGGAGATGATGAAACCCGAGCCCAGCGAGGTGTGCTTCTGCTGTTCGGGCGAGGGCATCATCGGCATGCCGAACAGTCGGCGCAGGATTTCGGCCTGGGGATCATCCGGCATCCCTCTACCCGGCATGGCGCTTTGTTGGCCTGCTTGCTGATGCTCGCCGGTGTATTTCGCTTCCACGTGAACCACTGCGGCGGCGTTCTTCTGCACGATCCCGGTGAAGTCCGGCAGCGATGGCGCACTCGCCGTCTGGGCCTGCACGCCGCCGACGCTGGAAAGACCCAGCAAGGCGCTGCATGCCAGGGCGCGCAAGATGGAATGATTCATGACTCCTCCTGGGTGACTTGAGCCGTCGGAAACGACTGGCCTGCTTTTTCTGAATGTGATGGATACCGGCGACCGGTCACGCTCTGCCCGGATCCCAACGGCGGATCATCGAGCGTAAAACTAGAAACAGGCCGCGGTGACAGGCACGCGGCCTTGCCTTACTGGGCGACGCCGGCCGCGCGATGCGACGCGCCGGAAGCCGATTGTTGCTCCGGATCGAGCAACAGCAAATAGCTGCCGTCCTTGTTGTCCAGCGTGCGATAACGCGGCATGGACGGGTACGCTGACAGGCGCTGGGCATAGAGCGGCGACTGGCTTCCGCCGAACGGTCCGCCCAGCGTGGCCGAAGCCTGCTGGCTCAGCATGCCGGCGGAATTACCGCTAAGCCACGGCGGCACTGCGGCGGGTGCCGTCGGCGCAGCCAACGGGGCCGAGGTGGACGCCACCGCCCGGGACTGGTGAGTGGGTGCCGTATTCGCCGTCACGCGCCCGGTGTCGCCCGCAGGCTGGCCGATCATCAACGCGGCCGCGGCAACGCTGGCGGCAATGGCGCCGCCGGTGGACCAGCGCAACCAGTGGTTGCGCTTGCCTGTGACCCGATCTGGCTGCTGCTCCTGGTCGATAGCCGACATCACGCGCGAGGCAAAGCCATCACTCGCCATCGGCGGCAACTGACGCCGCAGACTGTCACGTGCCATGTGGTAGCGCGACCACGTCTGCTGCAGAGCGACGTCGTGATCAAGCTGCCTGAGCAAAAAGCGCAGTTGCTCTTTCGACAATTCGCCGTCGATGCCCGCGGAAAGGCTGTCCGAAATATTGTTGTTCATGCCTGCCTGATTCATGTCTGATCCTCGCGGTCCGACAAAAGTGGCCGCAGCTTTTCATCAATCGCCTCACGTGCCCGAAAGATACGCGAACGAACGGTACCAATCGGACAGCCCATCGCTTCGGCGATTTCATCGTAGCTGAGGCCATCCACTTCACGCAGGGTGATGGCTGTCCGCAGCTCTTCGGGCAACGCTTGGACAGTGGAAAACACGGATTGTTCAATTTCCTGGCGCATCATTTCGCGCTCGGGCGTCGCGTTGTCGTGCATGCGCTCGCCACCGGCCATGAATTCGGCATCATCGGCATCGATGTCACCGGACGGTGGGCGCCGGCCCTTGGCAACCAGGTGATTCTTGGCCGTGTTGACGGCAATTTTGTAAAGCCAGGTATAGAACGCGCTATCGCCGCGAAACGAACCAATGGCCCGCCAGGCCCGGATGAATGATTCCTGGGAGATATCCTCACATTCGGCGTAGTTTCTGACATAACGCGAAACCAGCCCGATCACCTTGTGCTGGTACTTGCGAACCAGCAGGTCAAACGCCCGCTTGTCGCCATTCTGAACTCGTTCGACTAGAGCACGATCCAGTTCGTTTTCGCCCATCCGGGCCGTATCCATCGTCAAAGCCGTCATCCGCTGCGGGAACTTGTCTGGAACTGGTCGCGCTGCTCAGACCAAGGTCGAGCGCACAAGTTCAGCCTGCTTAAATATCACACTCACCATAACGCACGACCCGTTGCCGGGTTGTCATGGGACAGCCGGCACCGTTGCGCGGGCATCCACCATGGGGACGCTGGGGGCCGGGTCAAGCTGGCCTGGTTGCAGCAAACGCTGGCGTTCGGCCAGCAACTTGTCGAAGGTGGCCGGCGGCAAGGGACGGCAGAACAGGTAGCCCTGCAGTTCATCGCAACCGTGCGCACGCAGAAATTCCAGGTGCTGCTCAGTCTCCACACCCTCTGCCACCACGGCACGCTTCAGGCGATGCGCCATCTCGATGGTGGCGCGCACGATGGCTTCGTCATCCGGATCCACGCCGATGTTGCGCACGAAGCTCTGGTCGACCTTGATCCGGTCGGCCGGCAAACGGCGCAGGTAGTCCAGCGATGCCGCACCGGTGCCAAAATCGTCGATGGCGATGTGGCAGCCCAGCTGATGCATCGCATGCAGGTTCTCCACCAGGTTGGGCGCGGACTTGATGCTGACGCTTTCGGTGACCTCCATTTCCAGCAAGGTGGGATCCAGCCCGGTTTCCCGCAGCACTCTGGCCAACATATCCATCAACTCCGGTTCCATCAGCTGCACCGCCGACAGGTTCACGCCCAAGCGCAGCCGCAGGCCGTAGCGCTGCTCCCACTCCCGGGCTTGTCGACAGGCAGTACGCATGACCCATTCGCCGATCGAGACAATCAAGCCGGTCTCTTCGGCCAGCGGAATGAACACGGCGGGACTGATCGCGCCCAGCTCGGGATGATCCCAGCGCAACAGCGCCTCCATCCCGACAATATCCTCCGTCTGGGTATTGACTTGCGGCTGATAGACCACGCGAAACTCGCCGTTGTCCTCGGCGTGTCGCAACCGGGCCCTGAGCGCCATGCCATGCTCTCGGGCGTATTCGGGACTGACTTCGTAAATCTTGAACGTGTTGCGTCCCAGATGCTTGGCCGAATACATCGCTTCGTCGGCGTGCTTGAGCAGGGTTTGCGCATCGCTGGCATCGTCAGGAAAAAAGCTCACCCCCATGGACGCGGTGACCTTCACCTGCGTGCCATCCGCCAGATGCAAAGGCGCCTCCATCACCTGCACGATCTTTTCGGCGACCCTCAATACGTCGTCGTTCTTGACGATGTGCCGTAGCACGATGGTGAATTCGTCGCCGGCATAACGCGCCACGGTATCGGAGGCACGAATACTGCCGCAAAGGCGTTGCGTGACCATTTTCAAGACCTGGTCGCCCGCCGCATGACCATAGGTATCGTTGATTGCCTTGAAATGATCGAGATCGACAAACAGGACGGCGAGACACTCGCCGTTACGGTTCGCTTCCCGGATGATGGTGTCCATCCGATCGCTGAACAGCAGTCGGTTGGGCAAGCCGGTCAAGGCGTCGACCAGCCCTTCGGCACGACCCTGTTCCCGCGTATGGCCAAGCTCCAGAATCTGCGCGAAGCGGGCCGCGGCACAGCGAAAAACCGGCTCGACGGTGTCGACCTCGCCAAACCCGCGTCGTCTCCCCGCCAGCATCGCGCCCAACACCGTGTGCCGTTCGTCGTAAAGCGGCAGACCGACGAACCCCGCCAGATCGAGTGCGGCGAGCAAGGGGTCGAGCGGCGCCAGGCGTTGGGCATCCAGCGGATACAGAATCTGTTTGCCGCCCAGTGTCAGTTGAAGTGAACTCTGCGACTGCGCCGCAGGCCACACCGGCTCTTCGCCCCGCCAAAGTTGCAGCAGCTGCGTCGGTGTGTCGTTGCCTTCTCGACGCGCCGACCACACCGCAAGGTAATCGAGCCCGAGTTCGTCAAACAGCAGCCGTCCGGTGGCGACCTGCGCATCCACCCCGCTGGTCGATGAAAAAATGCGCGACAGCAACGACAAGGCAGCCGCGGAGCGCAGATCTGCGCGGTCGCTGCGGAAAAGCAACGCGAACGCATTGCTCCCCGCATGCGTTACCCGCCTCACGCTGGCCTGGCCGGTATCCATCCCCTGCGCCGATTTCCGGCGACAGGGGTGCCAGCTCCGGTCGGCTTCCGACAGCACTTGATTCAGGGCGATACCCTCGAACTCCAACACATCGGGCAAGCACCGACCTTCCCACTGACTGGCGTCCAGACGACTGTGACGGGCGACAATTGGACTCACCTCCAACAGGCGACCGGTCTTCGCCTCGGCGATCAACCACTCGTTGTCACCCTCGTCGAAAACATAGCGGTAGTTTTCAGGGGACGTGGTTGCCGGGGACGAGGGTACCTCGACCGCACGTCGACCTGGACGCGCCGCTTGCTGCCAGCGCACGATCAATTCGCTGCCTATCTGGGCGGCATGCAGCCAGTCCGAAACGTACTCTGGCAGGTCGGCCGGGACGATCGGGCTGTCTTCGGCCATCACCACCATCAACGTCGTATCCGCGCAGCCGGGCAAGCGCCGCAGCGTTTCGCAACTGATGCGCGCTTGCGATGCATCGTCACTGGGAACTAGGAGCATGAGATGAAGCGGCGGGCTTGTGGATCGCCCCTCCAGCAGAATCGCGGCATGCGTTGCATCGCGGGCGCTGAGAATCTGCCGGTATCCCGCCTGATCAAGCGTGTCGAAGAGGCTGCGGCGAATCTCACGCTGAGCCGCCACCACCAGAATCCCTGAAGTCATCGTCGTATCCACCTCAGACCAGCCAGCGCCCGTCGCGGAGACGCGGACGCTGCTGGTGAGGCTCTACGCTGCTTAGATAAACAGCCCGATCACCGAGTTGCTCGATCAACGCTGCCGGCGCATCGATCAGTACGACTCTACGCAGGTAATCCGTGGGAGCACGCGCGAGCTGGCGCAGCAAGCTGGCGTCCAGGGCCGAGAGTGGCAATTCAATCCCGAGCAGGAAATAGACGCCGAAATGCATGCTTTGCTGCATATAGCGCAGAGCATTTCCCAACCGCTGGCAATCCGGTACCCGCGCATGCGCATCGCGCAAACTTTCCAGCCCGGTATCGGGTTGCCACAGGTAAACCGCCTGACCGGAGTGACGCGCCATCATCCGAAACTGCTCGATGAGCCCGTGCGCGTCGTTGCTCTCAAGGACGACCAAGCCGCTGGAGGCGTCCAGAATCTGATCGAAGATCTCTGTACCGGCTTGCGGTGCGGGGAAAACCATCAAGGGAATCATCCTTTTCTGTCTGGCTCGGTGAAGGAGGCGCAACACGGAAACACGCTATCCAGGCGACGTGTCAGGACTCGCTATATTCAGTGATTCAACTTTTGTTTCGCTACACCGGCCGTTTCCCACTTGCTGACCAATGAGCGGTGCGGCAGAACAGATCTTCACCTATTAACCGATTTCACGCTGTCGTCACCGGATCGTCAAGTAAACCCGTCGCATCTCGCAATCAAAGCAGCAGAACGGTATGGTTCAGGCCTTATCCATCACCGTCTGCCTACCCATGTTCGAAGGACTTCGCTTCAACCATTGGAAAACCAGCGAGGACGACAGCGGCGTTGTCACGCTGACTCTCGACCGCGCCGACAGCAGTGTCAATGCGATATCGACTGCCGTGCTCGATGAACTGGAGCAGATCGTCGAGCGGTTGGCGATCGACCAGCCGGCGGGCGTCATCATTCATTCGGCAAAGGCGTCCGGATTTGCTGTCGGGGCTGACATCAAGGAATTCATCGACTACGCAAAAAACGACAGCGTGCTGGAGAATATCGAACACGGTCAGCGCGTCTACGAATCGCTCGCGCGTCTTCCCTGCGCCACGGTGGCGGCGGTACATGGCGCCTGCATGGGCGGCGGTACAGAACTGATTCTTGCCTGCCAGCATCGCATTGCCGCGGACGACGACAAAACCCGTATTGCCTTGCCGGAAGTGATGCTCGGCATCCATCCCGGCTGGGGCGGCACGGCGCGATTGCCGCGATTGATCGGCGCCACCGAAGCGCTCCCGCTGATGCTTACCGGCAAGCCGCTTTCGGCCAAAAAGGCCTTAAACCTGGGCGTGGTCGACCGGATCGCCCGGCCCGATGAACTGCTGGCCGAAGCCAGGCTGATGTTGCGCCATGCGCCTTCGCGTCCGTTCGCACGGCGCGCCAAGGCGTGGGCGAGCAATACCTGGCTCGCGCGCCAGATTCTTGCGCCGATGGTGGTCAAGCAGACCGCCGCAAAAGTCCGCAAGCAACACTACCCCGCCCCGTTCGCGTTGATCGATGTGTGGAAGCGCGGCGGCTCCAGTATTCAGCAGCGACTGACGCTGGAAGCGCGCTCGGTGGCCAGACTTGCCGGTACGCCGACGGCACAAAACCTGATCCGGATCTTCTTTTTGCAGGAACGTCTGAAAAACCAAAGTAGCGGCGCCGACTCCGGCATTCAGCATGTGCACGTGGTCGGCGCGGGCGTGATGGGGGGCGACATCGCCGCCTGGGCGGCTTTCAAGGGCTTCGACGTGACCTTGCAGGACAGGGAGATGAAATTCATCCAGCCAGCCCTGGATCGTGCCCGCACGCTGTATGAGAAAAAGCTCAAGACACCGGAAAAGATCGAGGCAGCGACGCGCCGGCTGCAAGCCGATGTCGAGGGTCGCGGCGTGGCCTCGGCCGACTTGGCCATCGAAGCCATCTACGAAAACGCCGAGGCCAAGCGGAAGCTCTATGGCAGCATCGAGCCCCAGTTGCAGGGAAAGGGGATGCTCGCCACCAACACGTCGAGTATTCCGCTGGACGAACTGCGCACTGGACTGCAGTCACCACAGCGCTTTCTCGGCCTGCACTTCTTCAACCCGGTGGCGCAGATGCCCTTGGTCGAAGTGGTTCGGCATGACGAACTGGACCCCGCTATCGAAAAACGCGCCATGGCCTTCTGCAAGGCGATCGGCAAGTTGCCGGTGGCGGTCAAGGGCACGCCGGGCTTTCTGGTCAACCGGGTGTTGATGCCCTACTTGCTCGAGGCGTTGCGCCTTTACAGCGAAGGCGTTCCAGGCCCGGTGCTGGATCGCGAAGCGAAGAAGTTCGGTATGCCGATGGGGCCGATCGAGCTGGCCGATACCGTCGGGCTCGATGTCTGCGCCTCCGTCGGCAAGGAACTGGCGCCCTTTCTGGGTCTGGAAGTTCCGCCCGGGCTCGACGAAAAACTCGAGGCCGGCAAGCGTGGCAAAAAGGACGGTCAAGGGCTATACGTCTGGCAGGACGGCAAGCCGCAGAAGCCCGAGGTCGACAAGGATTACGTGACGCCGCCGGATGTGCAGGACCGCATGATGCTGCCGATGGTGAACGAGGCGATCGCCTGCCTGGCTGATGGCGTGGTCGATGACGCCGACCTGCTCGATGCGGGCGTCATTTTTGGTACCGGCTTTGCGCCGTTCCGGGGCGGCCCGATTCAATACGCACGCAGTGAAGGCATCGACAAACTGAAAGCGAAACTGGAGCAGCTGGCCCAACGCTACGGCGATCGCTTCAAACCAAAGCAGGGCTGGGATGATCCGGCATTGCTCCGCCACGGCTTTGAGATCCCCGCATCATCCGATCATTGAAGGTTTGATGTGCTCCAGTAAAACGCCCGGTCATGCCGGGCGTTTTTCATTCGAGCGCCTGAACCCTGCCGCTGGCTACCACATCAGGTCGTCAGGCACGCCATCGTCGCCCAACCCACCGACGCCCGGGTCAACCAGTAGCGCGAGCTGACGCTCATCGATCGCCCGAACCTGCTCGGCGATATCGCGACTGACCAGCAGGTAGCGACCCGCTTGCTGCACCACGCCGAGCTCGCCAGCATTCAGTGCAGCCAGCTGCGCTGCGTCGACGTGCACACGCCGGATCTTGCCGCCATATTCGAAGTGGCGCGCCTGTTCTGCCGCTGCCTTGTTCAGCATCTTGCCCGTAAGCAGCTGCTGAATTTTCAGTTTGCGCTCACGCCGCAACCGCGCCTGCTCCGCCAATTCCTGCTCGACCTGCCGGCGCTCGCGCACTTCTGTTTGCGTGCGTATGGCATAGGCTTTGGCCAGATCAATTTCCTGAGGACGGCTGCGCTGTGTCGCAGACACTGGGGATTTTGGCTTGGTGTCCTTCCGGGCAGGCTTGCCCTGCGGCGAAGGTCTCCGCGGCTTTTGAATGCGATCTTGCTGAACCTGTTTGACGATGCCGCTCTTGAGGAGTTGATCGCGCAGGGAGTCGGCCATGCTGGTGTTCCGTGTCCGGTGGTTTGAAATCAGTAATGAGGAGGGGGCGGTTCGGAGTGTGGATCATCCCCCTGCCCCCCGCGCACCGTCGCCAGCTCGCCGCGCAGCTCTCGCAACGCGCGCTCCAGTGCCGCGATGCGCTGGGACTGGTCCGCGTCTACATGGGTCAGCGCCTGAACGGCATCGTCGATGAAGGTCAGCCTGACCTCCATGTCGTCAAGGCGCTGTCCCAGCTTGTCGGCTGCTGCATTCACGAGTGGCTTAGCAGGCTGCGGCCGCGGCCGATGCCGTAATACGCGAGGCCCGCCTCCTCGACCGTGGCAGGATCATAAAGATTGCGCCCGTCAAAAATCGCCGGCTCGCTCAGCATTGCTTTGATCTTCGCAAAATCCGGGCTGCGGAAAGCCTTCCATTCCGTGATGACTGCCAGCACGTCGGCACCCTCAAACACCTCCTCGGCCTGCTCGCAAAGCACCAGGTCCTGACGCTCTCCGTAAATCTTGCGGGTCTCTCTGCTCGCTTCCGGATCAAACGCGCGGATGCGGGCTCCAGCGTTCCACAGCGCTTCCATCAAATAGCGACTGGGTGCTTCGCGCATGTCATCCGTGTTGGGCTTGAAGGCCAGTCCCCACAAGGCGATCGTGCGACCCGACAGCTGGCCGTCGAAGTGACGCGAAATCAACTCGAACACCTTTGTCTTCTGTTGCCGGTTGACGGACTCGACCGCACCCAGAAGACGCGCCTCGTAACCGTAACTGTGCGCCGTACGCTCCAGCGCCTGCACATCCTTGGGAAAGCACGATCCGCCATAGCCCGCGCCCGGGTAAATAAAGTGATGTCCGATACGCGGATCGGAACCGATGCCCTGGCGAACCAGCTCCACGTCGGCACCGACCCGCTCGGCGATGTTGGCGATCTCGTTCATGAAACTGATCTTGGTGGCCAGCATGGCGTTGGCGGCGTACTTGGTCAGCTCGGCGGAGCGCTCATCCATCACCACCATGCGGTCGTGATTGCGATTGAACGGCGCGTACAGTTTGCGCAACACCGATACCGCACGTTCACTGGACGCTCCGACGATAATTCGATCCGGCCGCAGACAGTCGTCCACGGCAGCACCTTCCTTAAGAAACTCGGGGTTGGATACGACGTCGAATTCGACCGCGGCACTGCGCTGTTGCAGCTGTTCCGCGATCGCCT
>JALYXN010000416.1 GCA_030947085.1 Pseudomonadota bacterium
TGCCGAGATCTGGCTCAACGAATCCAACGTGCTTGCTGGTGTAAAAATGCTGTTCGGGCACGATCCGAAAAAAGATTACGAAGGCAAGGTCGGGGATGTCGATCTGCGCTGAAACTGACTACAGACGGAGCTTGTGGAGCCGACGCTCTGCTGGTGTTATTAGGGATGATCCACCAGCCGTCGGCCAGCTTCTTCTAAGTCGCGAAAACACAGCCTCGTTCTTGCCCGGAAAAGTTTCCTCAGTTCGATCGTTGATTTGCACGGGTCGTCGTCAAGCGACGCCATGCCCCTTGCTGGCTACCCAAATGGCGTACCAATCCTCGGCTAAAAGCTTCACCTCGAGTGCAGCGACCGCGTCGCGCAATCCGTCGATTCGGCCGCTTCCGGTGATCGGATGCGGTCGCGACGGGTGGCGCAATATCCAGGCGTAAGCCAGCGTGGACAAGCCGATGCCAAGACGTTGGGCGATCGGCTGCATCGTTTCGCGAAGCCGGACCGCTTGGGCGTCGTCTTCGCGAAACAGACGTCCACCACCCAACGGTGACCAGATCATCGGGCGCAGTTCCAGTTGCTGCGCTTGGTCGAGCGTGCCGTCGTCGAGCGCATCCGTCGTCAGCACAGACAACTCGACTTGATTGGTAAGCAGAGGATGATGCCGGTTCAACAAGGCGAACTGGCTGGTGGTGTAATTGGATACGCCCCAGTGCCGCACCTTGCCTTCAGCAGTCAGCGCAGCGAACGTGCGGGCCAGTTCGCCGGCATCCATCAGGTAGTCGGGGCGATGGATCAGCACCAGGTCCAGTTCTTCGGCGTGGAGATTGCGCAGTGACTGCTCGACCTGCGCACGAATGTAGCCGGTTGACGTGTCGTAGTGATTCAATCGATAGGGTCGATCGGACGATCGCAGGCGGACACCGCACTTGGTTACCAACTGCATGCGCTTGCGCAAAGCCGGCGCGGCACTCAGCGCTTCGCCGAACAGCGTTTCAGCGCGATAGTCACCGTAGATGTCCGCATGGTCGAAGCTACTGATGCCCAACGCCAGGGCCTGTTCGATCCAGCGCACACGTGACTTCACGTCGAGATTCCATTCGGTCAGGCGCCACAAGCCGGCGACAATGGGAGACATCTCTAGCTGATCGCTGTTGGTCACGGCAGGCTCTGAAGGGAGGAAACGAGCAGTGTGACAACGGTAGTTATCCGCCACAAGCGCTAAGCAGTCGAACGCGCATCCGAACGCGCGTGCCACGAAAGTTTTCCGCTATCCTTTTGAAGCAGACGCAATCTGATGGCACCTGCGCGCGAGCGTCCGGCGACCGCATCGCGAACCACGGATGCCTTTCAAGACGCGAGACAGATCGGTTACGGGTGGCGCTCGCCAAGCGAATAAAATCGGCTTACTGTTCGTCACCATCGTCGTCCGCGGCCCGCATAGCACGTACTAAACGTGGCGATCTCGATAAGCGGTCCACGACCGGGCAGGCCCAGAACGCGGTGGTCGGATGGCCATCTGTGACCAGCCATGCGCATACTGATCAAACCCTTTCGCTGAATGCGCTCACGCGCCGAATCCAACGATTCTGCGCTGCCGGTTCATAGTTACGCGGGCGACGCCACTGAAGTACGCCGGTATGCTTTGTCATCGATCGCGTCATTGAGGTTCTGACCCATGAAAAATGCGTTACCACTGACCGCCATCTTGTTGCTCTTTTCAAGCAATTCCGCACTCGCGCAGACGGCAGCCGACAGCGCACGCTTGCAGCGCGAGGCGGCCGCAGTAACGATCACCCGTGACGACTGGGGCATCGCCCACGTGCACGGCCAGACCGACGCGGATGCCGTGTTCGGCATGACCTACGCGCAGGCCGAAGACGACTTCAACCGCGTTGAGACCAACTACCTGCTCTCGTTGGGTCGCATGGCCGAGGCAGAAGGCGAAACCGCGATCTGGCTGGATCTGCGCCAGAAGCTGTTCATCGACCCGGTTAAGCTGAAAACACTTTACGGCCAGAGCCCGCCCTGGCTGAAGAAATTGATGAATGCCTGGGCCGATGGACTCAATGATTACCTCGCCACGCACCCGGACGTGCGCCCGCGGGTGATCACCCACTTCGAGCCCTGGATGGCGCTATCTTTCACCGAGGGCAGCATCGGCGGTGATATCGAGCGGGTGAATTTGCCATCGTTGAAGGCTTTTTACGGCACGTCCACGGATGCACCGCTGGTGCAGATCGACAGGCGTCCGAGCTGGGTCGAACCCACCGGCTCCAACGGCATCGCGATCGCGCCGAAACTCACCGCCGACGGCCACGCGCTACTGCTGATCAACCCGCATACCTCGTTCTTCTTCCGCTCCGAGCTGCAGATGTCCAGCGATGCCGGACTCGATGCATATGGCGCGGTCACCTGGGGTCAGTTCTTCGTCTACCAGGGATTTAACCGGCACGTGGGCTGGATGCACACCTCCACCGGTGCCGACGTGGTGGACGAGTTCGCCGAAACCATCGTGCACAAGGACGGCAAGCTGTTCTATCGCTATGGCAGCGAACTGCGGCCGGTCACCCGCCGAAAAATCACCGTGCCGTATCGCACGATGGACGGCTCGATCGCCAAACGCACCTTTACCGCGTACTTCACTCACCACGGCCCGATCGTGCGCGAACTGGGCGGCAAATGGATTGCCGAAGCATTGATGAACACGCCGATCCCGGCACTGAAGCAGAGTTGGCTACGTACCCGGACCGACGACTACGCCAGCTACATGAAAGTGGCCGAGCTCAAGGCCAACTCGTCCAATAACACCTTGTTCGCCGATGACAAGGGCGATATCGCTTATCTGCACCCGCAGTTCATCCCGAAACGCGATAACCGCTTCGACTATACCAAGCCGGTAGATGGCGCCGATCCCGCCACGGATTGGCGCGGACTGACACCGCTGGATCAGGTTCCGCATGTGCTGAACCCGCCCAATGGCTGGGTTTTCAATACCAACGACTGGCCCTATTCCGCCGCCGGCCCCTACAGCCCGAAGCAGGCCGACTACCCGCGCTACATGGATACCTTCGGCGAGAACCCGCGCGGCCTGCACGCCACCCGCTTGCTGACTGGCCGCAACGGATTCACCCTCCCCTCGCTGATCAACGTCGCCTTCGACTCCTACCTTCCTGCCTTCGCAAGACAGCTGCCGATCTTGATCAAGGACTACGACGACCTCACCGCTGCCGACCCGTTGAAGAAGCAGCTGGAGGGTCCGATCGCCCTGCTGCGTCATTGGGATTACCGCTGGGGCATCGCTTCCATGCCGACCTCGCTGGCGGTGTTCTGGGGCGACACCCTATGGGACGAAGTGAGCAAGGCCGACACCGCCGAAGGCCTGTCGATCTACGACGTAATGGCCGAAGACGCCGGCCCGCAAAAACGCCTGCATGCGCTGGCCGAAGCCACTGAACGGCTGAC
>JALYXN010000508.1 GCA_030947085.1 Pseudomonadota bacterium
CCTTCGAACACGATCTGCTGCTGGAAGAACTGGAACCGCACATCCGTAAACTTGCGGAGAAAGCCTGGGCCGGCCATCAGCGCGAGACCGACCGCGTTGCCAGAACCGTGGTGCTGAAGCTAAAGACCGCCGACTTCCAGAGCCTGACTCGAAGCCTCACTCCCGCCGCCCGACCTACATCAGCCCACGAGTTGGCCGATATCGCCTGCGCCTTGCGCGATCGCGTCAAACGCCCCACCGACAGCCGGTATCGGCTGGTCGGTGTGGGTTTGGCAGGATTTGTGGACAGCGACAGCTATCAGGGACAGACCGATCTGTTCAACTGAGTGAAGGCCCCGGCGCCCTCTTCGTCTTCGCCAGGCGCCGAAGCTGGCGAGGTTTCAGTGTCTCCATCACCATCAGCTTGGCCGCTCATTGATGAGATGCTCTTGATGGTCTCCTATTTTCTCGTCCGCCGCCTCCGCTTACCTTGTCAGCTGGATGGCTTGAACGCGATGTTCGATGAGACCTTGAATACACTACCGTCAATGCGCGTACCGACGGTGATGCTTTCGGTGGTTAATCGATAACCTTCACCACCAACCGGGTTGACTGACAAGAGGATGCTGTCGATGGGAGCATCCATGCGGTCGACGCTCGCCGACGTATCGGTGACGAATCCCCATGCGGCGGCGCCACTCCACACGCATGTTTCAACCTGTGCATTCCGCGACTGCGTGCACGGCTGCCCTGCTATGTTTACTTTGCCCTCGTCTTGGGCGACCAGATTGCCCTGGCCCGCCTTCGCCAGCTCTCCCGTCACAGCCTCACGCAGGTCGCCCAGACGGCCGGCCACTGATAGTGCTCACCGATCACCGCCAGACTGGCGCCGGCGAAAGCTGCCAGTGCGTAGATCTCCTGTTCCAGCACGATCGCTTCAAGGACAACCGGGTCGCCGATGTTTTTGCAAGGTACTTATGTCGCGTATCGATGGAGAACAGGGCCGCAACACACCACCCTCGTGCTGTCGGCGGGCCTTGTAACAAAACCAGTCCCGTCCCGCCGGCTCAGTCGTAGACGTCGCGACACTGGCGCTCGGTGGTGTAATAGGTCTTCTTGTCCTGGGCGTTCTTCTGCACCCGATTACCCGCGTAGCCACCAGCGACCGCACCGCCGACTGTCGCCAGCGTCTTGCCCTTGCCGCCGCCCACCTGATGGCCGAGAAGGCCACCGGCAACGGCGCCGATACCGGTGCCGATCAGGCGATGATCATCCTTGGAACCCTTGTGCTTGACGCGGACCTCCTCGCACACCCGGTGGTGGTGCCGACTCTGTGCCTGGACCGGCGAGGTGGCGAGCGCAGGAAGTCCCAGCGCGAAAGCAGTGATCAACAACATGGACTTCTTCATGACGCGGTTCTCCACGGTTTACGGAGCAGAACAAATAAGCGGTGATGCGTGACGGGCTGGTCAAAACATTTTTCGGTCGGCGATAAGAAAATCATCCGTTCAGTCATTGGCTCGCGAGGTCGCGCTTCTGCCCCCTCCCCTGCTTGCAGGGGAGGGCTGGGGTGGGGTGGCTCTTGATTCACCTGACAGCAAGAGCAACCCCTGCCAGCAGGGGGAGGAGCAAATCAGGCAGCAGCGGGAGCAGCATCAGGCAGCGGGGGAGGTGAGAATCGATCACTGAACGTCCCGAGGCCGCTTTCGCCCACTTGGTGGATGAGCTCTCTTCGGTCGTGGCCACGGTGGGTACCGTCAGCGACAGGGAGAACACCGGTCGCGACGTCCTCCCCGACACGAAAACCTCATTTTTTCCTGGGCATGTACAGGTCGGTAATCGTGCCTTCGTAGATCTCCGCCGCCATGCCGACCGATTCGCTCAAGGTGGGATGCGGGTGAATGGTCAACCCGATATCCGCCGCTTCACTGCCCATTTCGATCGCCAGCGCGATTTCGGAAATCAGGTCGCCGGCATGCACGCCGACGATGCCGCCACCGACCACGCGATGGGTTGCCTCGTCGAAGATCAGTTTGGTGAGACCCTCGGTACGATCCATGCCGATGGCGCGACCGCTGGCCGCCCAGGGAAACTTGCTGACGCCGACCTTGAGGCCTTTTTCTTTTGCCTCGCGCTCGGTCACGCCGACCCATGCAACTTCTGGATCCGTATACGCCACCGACGGAATCACGCGTGCATCGAAATGACTTTTGCGGCCGGCGACTACTTCGGCGGCGACTTTCGCCTCGTGCGTGGCCTTGTGCGCCAGCATGGGTTGACCGACCAGATCGCCAATGGCAAAGATGTTGTCGACGTTAGTGCGCATCTGGCTGTCGACGTGGATGAAGCCACGCTCGGTCACGGCAACCCCGGCCTTGTCCGCGCCGATCATGCCGCCGTTGGGCGAGCGCCCCACGGACACCAGCACGCGATCGAACACGGTGGTCTCGGGGATGCTGTCGCCTTCGTAGCTGACCTCGATGCCCTTCTTCGTGGCCTTTGCCTCGACCACCTTCGTCTTGAGGTGAGTGCCCTTGAGACGGCTGCCAAGGCGCTTGGCCAGCGGCTTGACCAGATCGGCATCGGCACCGGGAATCAGCTGATCCATGAATTCGACCACGGTCACTTCGCTACCCAGCGCAGCGAACACGGTGGCCATCTCCAGTCCGATGATGCCGCCCCCAACCACCAGCAGCTTCTTCGGCACATCCTTCAATTCCAGTGCACCGGTCGAATCCATGATCCGGTCATCGTCCCAGGGGAACGATGACAGTTTCACCGACTGCGAACCGGCCGCGATGATGGCGTATTCGAA
>JALYXN010000527.1 GCA_030947085.1 Pseudomonadota bacterium
GGGAGCGGCTTCAGCCGCGATGCTCTCGTGGCGATGTCGCAAACAAAGCGCATCGCGGCTGAAGCCGCTCCCACGGTTCTCCGCCACAGACCTTCCATCATCTTGTAAAAAAACGTTCAACCGATGCGTCGATGGTTTCGCGTCCACATCGCGGACCCCCTTCATCGCAGGCGCAGCAGTTCCTTCATCAACGGTAACCGGCGCACGCGCACGGCGGTGGCGCGGAATACCGCGTTGGCCAGTGCAGGAGCGGCGGTGGGCATGGCGAGGAAGCTGGCACCGGCGGGTGAGCGGTCGCCGGGGACGACGATCACTTCGACCGCGTTTGGCAGCTGCGCCATGCTGGCCAGTGGGTACTCCTTGTAGCTGTGCTGCTGGACTTGGCCGTTCTTGTAGGTAATGGCAAGGTTGAGCGCGTTGGACAAGGCATCCAGGGTGGCACCGGCGACCTGGCCTTCCAGGCCTTGCGGGTTGATGACGCGACCGACGTCGACGGCGCAGACAACGCGTTGGATGGTGAGCTTGTCCCCGTTCATCGAGGCTTCGACGGCGTGTGCCACGTACGCGCCGTTGACGTGCCAACAGGCGATACCGAGACCATTGACGGTGCGCAGCCAATTTTTCCAGCCAATGCGGTCGGCGACCAGCTGCAACACGTTGGTCAGGCGTCCGATGTCCAGTGAATCGCCATCGATCAGCGGCAGCTGGCGCGGTTCGCCGAGGATGCGCAGGCGCGTTTTCAGTGGGTCCTCGCGCATCAGGTGGGCGATTTCATCGATGAATCCCTCCACCGCGAACGCGTTGCTGACGTGCGGCATGCCACGGGCAGGACCGCGCGGAAGGGCCGATTCCAGTCCGTACCAGTCGCTGCGGAAATTCGGTACCAGGCCGGCCGGCAGCTGGTCGGCCCGCAGCTCGGAGGTCCACAGGCGGTCGTCGGCGACGCCGCGATGGGTCAGGGCGGAGGCGCTGGCCAGGCGCTGGTTCCAGCTCGTCAGCTCGCGTTTGCCATCGATGATGGCCTCAAACTTGTGCACGCAGCCGGAGCGGTAGAAGTCGTGCGCGAACTCCTCGTCGCGCGTCCACAGCAAGCGAATCGGCTGGTCGACATCGAGCGCCAGCATCACCGCTTCGGCGACGAAGTCATGATCGAGCCGGCGCCCATAACCGCCGCCGACGCGGGGCACCCGGATATCGATTCGATCCGGCGCCAGACCGGTCAGGTGCTGCACCACTGCCCATGCCTTCTGCGGCGCCTGGGTCGGTACCACCAGGCTGGCGCGATCCTTCTCCAGTCGCACCAGGCAATTCATCGGCTCGGCGGTGGCGTGGCCCAGCCAGGGTTGCACGTAGGTGGCGCTTAGCCGTCGCGCGGCTTTCTTGCCAGCGGCATCGACATCGCCTTCGTCGCGCACGCGCGTGGTCGGCTCGGCGTCGCCGTTGAGCAGGCTGCCTGCTCGTTGCTCGTAGGCATTGCTGCTCTCATCGTCGCTGGTGCCGGGCTTCCACTCCAGCTTCAGTTTCTGACGGCCCTGCATGGCTGCCCAGGTACTCTTTGCCAGCACCGCGACCGCGGGAGCGATCAGGGTGGTGCCCGCTGGCTGCCCGGATTCGGGCCTGAGCTGCACGACCTTGACCACGCCGTCGACGGCAAGCGCGTCGGTGGTGTCGATGCGCACCAGCGACCCATCGGGCCACGGGCACCGCGTCAGCACCGCGACCAGGGCATCGCCGTAGTGTTCGTCGGAGGCGTAGCGGATTTCACCGGTGACGATGGCGCGGGCGTCGACATCGCCGACCGGCTGGCCGATCAAATGGTAGTCCGTCGATGCTTTCACCGGCGGCATGCTGGTCGGCAGCTTGATCCGGCTGGCGTCGGCGGCGAGGCTGCCATAACCGAAACGCCGGCCGTCCGGCGCGACGATCGTGCCGGCATCGCAACGCAGGCGATTGGCAGAGACGCCGAGACGTCGCGCCGCTGCCTGCAGCAGCATCCAGCGGGCCAGCGCGCCCATCTGGCGCAAATCGTTCCACGCTGCCGGGATCGACGTGCCGGTGCCACCGACCTGACGACCGTAGGTCCAGACCGGCTTGCCGTTGTTGCTGCTCACGCCCAGGCCCAGTGGAATCACCCGCACCCGGTTCCAGTCGGCGTCCAGTTCGTCGGCAATGATGCGCGGTAGTGAGGTGTTGACGCCGGTGCCGGTGTCCGGGTCGCGTGCGCCGATCAGCACGCTGCCGTCGGCTTCGATCCGCACGTAGGCGCCCAGGTCATGGAAATCGTCGCCAAGCAGCGCCGCTGGCATCGGGAAGTCGGCGGCCTCGGCGAAGCGGATGCCGACCACCAGCGCACCGGCACCACCGGCCAGCACTTGCAGAAAGCGTCGACGCGAAAGCCCGGCGCCCTTATCGGTGGGCGATTTTTCCTTCATGCGTGATGGCCCTTGTCGCCCGCCACGCGCTTGATCGCCCGCCGCACACGGGTCTGGCAGCCGCAGCGGCAAAGGTTGGGCAATTTGTCGATGTCGCTGTCACTGGGGTGCGGCTTTCGCGTGAGCAAGTCGATCGACGCAATCAGCCAGCCCGGCGTGCAGTAACCGCAGCCAATGGCATCTTCGTCGATGAAGGCTTGCTGCACCGGATGGAGGCTGCCGTCGTTGTTGGCCAGACCTTCGACGGTGATGATCCGCGCGTCAACCAGGTCCTTCATCGGCCGGGTGATAGCCGAGACCGCCTTGCCATCGAGCAGCACCAGGTCGGCGCCGTTCTCGCCGTGTTCGCTGCCGTACTTGGTGCCGGTCAGTCGCAACACGTCGCGCAGATACCAGAGCAGGGGCATCTGGGGATCACCGATATGGCGGTAGTACTCGCCGTTGATCTGCAGATCGATGCCGTCGTGCGCGGGCTCGGGCACGATGCTGCTTCCCGGCTCGGTCGGCAGGGCCTGAGCTTGTACGGACACCATCCATCATCTCCTGAATTCGAATCCGCACATTGTGGCATTGCCGATGCCGCTTAGTGCTCGGAATGGCTGAACAGGCGGCGCCACAGGAAATAGACCGGCACTCCGGCGGCCATGATCAGTACGCCAAAACCGCTGTTGCGCGGACTGCTGATCATCGTCGCCACCACCACCACGGCCACCGTGGCAATGAAGATCAGCGGCAGCAGCGGGTAGCCCGGAACCCGGAAACTCCCGGGCTCACGATCGTGCCGGCGGTACCAGAACAGCGTGGCCACGCCGAGCGCACAGGCGAGCCAGTCGCCGAAGGTGGCGTAGTCGAGCAGCTGGCCGTAGGTGCCCCACAGCGCCAGCAGGATCGCCCAGCCGGCCAGCATCAGCAGCGCTACGTTGGGAGTGCGGTAACGCGGATGCAACTGCGCGGTGGCGCGGAAGAACAGGCCGTCCTCGCCCATCACCTGCAGCACCCGCGCGCCGGCGACCAGGGTGATATTGCAAAAGCCCAGGGTGGAGATCGCCACGCCCAGGGCGATCAGCTTCGCGCCAAACGGGCCGAGCACTTGCTGCATCACATCGGCCGCAGGCGCCGAGCTGGCGGCAAGGCCGGCATGGCCGAGCACGGCCAGGTAGGCGACGTTGACCAGTGCGTAGGCAGCGATCACCAGCAACATCCCCAGCACCAGGGCGCGCGGCAGTGTCCGTTGGGGATCGCGCACCTCGCCCGCCAGGTTGTTGAGGTAAGTGAAACCCGAATACGCAAACAGCACCGGCAGCGCGGCCCCCATAAAACCCACGCCGCTGCGCGCCGGATCGACGGCCAGCACCTGCCCATGGCCCGCGCCGGCCAGAAAGAGGCCGCAAACCACCAGGGCGGCTACCGCCAGCAGTTTCAGCAGCGAGAACAGGTTCTGGATCTGCGCCCCGAGCCGGATGCCGAACAGGTTGATGCCACTGACGAACACCAGCGCTCCCACCGTCAGCGGCAGCGACCAACTCGGCGGCAAGCCGAACAGCGAAGCGGTGTAACTGGCAAAAATCGTGGCCACCGCCGCCGTGGAACCGGAGTAGATCACCAGTAACATGGTCCAGCCAAACAGGAACCCCGCCAGCGGTCCGAACGCTTCGCGCAGGTACACATAGGTGCCGCCAGCCTGTGGCCGTCGGGCCCCGAGTTCCGCGTAGCAAAGCGCGCCGATCAGGGTAAGCACACCGGCGCCGACCCACACCAGCAACAAGGCCAGGCCCGACTCGGTTCGCTGCGCGGCGATGCCCGGATTGAGAAAGATGCCGCCGCCGATGATGCCGCCCACGACGATGAGGGCGGCGTCCCACGGACGCAGGCTGCGCAGGTAATGGGTCGGTGACGTCATCACAAGGTCTTGAAAGGCGAAGCGCCAGAGCATGGCGGTGAAGCCCATCGACGGCAACCCGCCGCCGTCGACCGACCGATCGCAATGATCCGACCGATCAATCGAGCCGCAGCTCGCCGCGGATGCCCACGACGCACGAGCCACCGATGCTGATGGCGTGACTGGTGCCGTCGCGCGTCACATCGACATGGCCGTCGCGTCCCACTTCGCGGCCCTGACTGGCGCGATAGCTCAGCCCGTAGCCGTCGACATCGCCGCGCTCGGCCAGCAAGGCCATGATCGCGGCATTGGCGCTGCCGGTGACGGGATCCTCGGCAATGCCGTCGGCCGGACAGAAGGCGCGCACGGCCATCGCCGCATCGCTGGCCGACTCGCGCCCGAACACGCTGACGCCGACCGCGCCGGCCTGCTCGCACAATGCCGCAAGCGCCGCCATGTCCGGCTGCAAGGTGCGCACGCAGGCCCCTTCGAGCAGGTCGCAAATGATCCAGTGTGGCCCGTTGTCGATCAGGCACGCGCTACCGGGAATCCGCTCGATGCGCAGCGCCGCCGCCAGTTTCTGGCAGACCGCTTCATCGATGGCGTCCAGCGTTGCCGGCGGTGCCTGGACATGGATGATGCGTGAGGGACCGCGGCCCTCGACCCGCACGGGCAACAGGCCCGCCGCGCATTCCTGGACCAGCGAAACGCGGTTGCCGTCCACCAGGCCGGCCTCGATCGCGGCGTAAGCGCTGCCGACGCTGGGATGGCCTGCGAACGGAAGTTCCTGGCGTGGGGTGAAGATGCGCACCCGGTAGTCGGCGGCAGTGGCGGTTGGCGGCAGCAGGAAAGCGGTTTCCGATAGATTGGTCCAGCGGGCGAACGACTGCATCGTGAGGTCGTCGAGACCGTCGCCGTCAATGACGACGGCCAGTGGGTTGCCCAGCAGCAGCTGGCTGGAAAAGACGTCCAGTTGCATGAAGCGGCGTTGGCGGGGCATGGCGAGTTCCTGAACGGGG
>JALYXN010000545.1 GCA_030947085.1 Pseudomonadota bacterium
ACGGAGGGTAAACATTGCCGCGTGCACATTGCGCGGATCGGCGCGGTCGATGCCGTGTGCCTCGAACAGGTCGCCCAGGCCCAGTTGCAATCCGGTCACGCGTGGATGGGCAGCGGCAATCTCCGCCGCATCGGCCAGCGCCTGCGGCGTCTCCACATTCACCAGCAAGCTGGTCGGCTGCGTCACGCCATGCGCTCGCTCGGCCTGCTCGATCATCACGATGGCTGCGAGCAGCATCGCGGGCGATTCGATCTTGGGCAGATTGATTAGATCCACACCGGGACGAACGATGGCATCGAGGTCGGCCTCGAAGTGCGGCGACCTCGGCGCATTGGTGCGCACGATGATGGTTTTGCCGCCATGCGCCAGCGCCCCACTCTCCAGCAACGCGGAAAGGGCCGCGCGCGCCTGCGCCTTGCGCTCCTCGGCGACCGCATCCTCCAGATCGAACGACAACGCATCGGCGTCCCCGGCCAGCGCCTTGGAAAACAGTTCCGGCCGCGCGGCAGGCACGAACAACTTGCTACGCATAAGCCTGCCCGCAGGTTTGCACCCTGATCATGCTGCGCAGTGTGCAAGAACGATTCCCGCGAATCGAGCAGGCTCGGCATGTTCAAAAGATAGTTTTTGTTGCGACTCGGCACGACCGAGAAGTGAGAAGTAAGAAGTGAGAAGTGAGAAGTGAGAAGTGAGAAGTGAGAAGTGAGAAGTGAGAAGTGAGAAGTGAGAGAGACAAGTGTGACTCCTCCAGCTGTCGAGCCTAGCGGGAGCCCGGTCTTTCCGATCTCACTTCTCACTCCTCCACACTCACTTCTCGCTTTCGCTCCTCACTCCCTGTACAAATGAATGGTATCTAAGTATCGTAGATGAAGGATGGTATCTATGTACCAACGAGAGCGTGGATTGTCCACGTGATCATTCGGAGGGGAAGGTCATGCAGCTTTACCACGTGCCGCGAGGGCGCCGTACCTGCGATTTCAGCCAGCAGCAGCGCCCATCGAACGCCGCTCATCACGTTGTTTTCGGTGGGGGGTTGCCCTGGATGGCCAAATTGCTGGTGGCGTTTGCGAGCACCTTCGTCAGTGGTTCCGTCCTGGCCCAAGTGCCCATGTCGAAGCCGGCAACGGCCGCCTCGACGATGGCTCCAGTCATGCCCGCGCCGGTCTCGGTGGTGGCGGCCAATGATCTCAGAGGTGCGACGACGCATGCGTTGACCAACCGGGACTTGTCTGCGTTCCTTGATGGTTTGATGCCGCTGGCGCTGGCGCGCGGTGATGTGGCCGGTGGCGTGGTCAGCGTGGTCAAGGATGGCAAGGTGCTGTTTGCCAAAGGCTACGGCTATGCCGATCTGGCGAAGCGCTCGCCGGTTACCGCTGGCAGCACGCTGTTCCGGATCGGTTCGACCTCCAAGCTGTTCACCTGGACCGCGGTGATGCAGCTAGTGGAGCAAGGCAAGCTGAATCTGGATAGCGACATCAACACGTATCTGGATTTCAAGATCCCGCCTTATGCGGGCAAGCCGATCACTCTGCGCAACCTGATGACGCATACGCCGGGTTTCGAGGATACGGCACGTAATCTCATTGGTACCAACGGCAAGCCGGTCAATCTCGAGCGCTATCTGAAAACGCACATGCCGGAACGGATCTTTCCGCCTGGTGAGGTGGTGGCGTATTCCAACTATGGTTGCGGACTGGCGGGCTACATTGTGCAGCGTGTATCCGGGCAAGATTTCAACGACTACGTCGAACAGCACATCTACAAGCCACTTGATATGCAGCGCTCCACGTTACGGCAACCGCTACCTGCGGCGATGGTGCCCATGATGGCCGAGAGTTATTCGACGGCCTCCGATGGAAAGGCAAAGGCCTTCGAGATCGTTGATCCGGCACCGGCGGGTGCGATGACTACGACCGCGCTGGATATGACCCATTTCATGATTGCCCAGTTGCAAGATGGTCGTTACAACGATGTACGTATTCTGCAACCGGCGACCGCGGTAGAGATGCACACTCAGCAGCGGACCGAGGCGCCCGGGTTCAACGGATTTGCGCTGGGGTTTTATCACGAGGACAGCCACGGCCAGCGCATCATCGGCCATGCCGGCGATCTGGATTACTTCCACAGCGACCTGCACCTGCTGCTGGATGCGAACGTGGGTATCTTCGTGTCGCTCAACAGTGCTGGGAACACAGGCGGAGCGCAAGTCATCCGCAATGCGGTTTTCGATGCGTTCCTGGACCGCTATTTTCCGGCAGTGCCGAGCAACCCCGTTGCCACCGCAGCGACGGCCAAGACTGACGCGGCCAGAGTATCGGGCTGGTACTTGTCCAGTCGGCGTAATGTCAGCGGCCTGAGCATGTTGTATGCCTTGACCCAGTCGCATGTACAGGCTTTTCCCGATGGCACGATCATGGCTGCGGGCATCAACAATCCAGCCGGTACTCCGTTGCACTGGCGCGAAATCGGTCCGCTCCAGTACCAGCAGGTGAATGGGACGGCCCGATTGGATTTCATCACTGACGCGAATGGCGAGATCAGCTACTGGACCACCAATGACGAGGTGCCGGTAATGATCTTTATGCGGGTGAACGGGTTGCACACCTTGGGCTCGCTGAAGCTGTGGGGCTCGGTGGCATTGTTGGTCACGTTGCTGGCCCTGCTGACCTGGTTCTGCGGCTGGCTGGTTCGCCGCCACTACAAGCTCGTGCTCGCACTGTCGCCGCAGCAGCGTCGCACACGGTTGTGGTCGCGTCTGGGCACGCTGATGCTGTTCAGCACGATGCTCGGCTGGCTGATCTTGTTGATTTCCATCGGCAGCAACCCGAGCCTGTTGCTGGAGGGCACCGCGGCACCGTGGCTGTATCTGCTCTACGGGCTGGGCCTGCTGGCGCTGGCAGGCGTGCTGCTGATCGTCTATCACACGGTGCGCAGCTGGATGGCGCCACGACGCAG
>JALYXN010000603.1 GCA_030947085.1 Pseudomonadota bacterium
CCGCAAAGGTCTGCCGGCATGGCCAGCGGCAGGGCGCAGCGCTTGCAGCAGATGGGGTTTCGCGGCAGCTCGGTGTTGCAATCGGCGCAGAGGTCGATGCCGTTGGCACCGGTGGCGCTGCACAACAGGCAGCGCGGCGGCAGCAAGAAATGTCGCCAGCCCTGGATAAATGGGGTGAGCGCGTCCGTGCGCATCGGCAATCAGCGGTTCGGCTTGTACAGCGCGGCGTCGATGATCGACCACAAATGAACCAGCCAGCCGAGCAGGAAAAACCACAGAATCGCCGCCAGTACGAACATGAAGAACGCCTTCAGCAAGCGCCCCTGCACCAGCTGACCCAGGCCGGGGATAAAAAAACTGCAGATCGCCGCCAGTACGTTGCCGCTGCTGCCTTGTCCACCGCTCATGAGAGTTCACTCCGCATTGGTTCTGGGTATCTCAGATGGTAACGGCATCCCGCTGGAGGCGCGCGCGTCAACCGAAAACTATAGAATCAAGTTGACACTGTTCGGACCGCCTTCCAGACTCTCGCGTTCACGCCCCGGGATTGCCTCGCATATGGTCGACACCGATATCCGCCACGACTGGAGCCGCACCGAAGTGGCTGCCCTGTTCGCGCTGCCGTTCAACGAGTTGCTGCATCGCGCTCACAGCACCCATCGCGAATGCCACGATCCGAATGCGGTCCAGGTCTCGACCCTGTTGTCGATCAAGACCGGCGGTTGCCCGGAAGATTGCTCGTATTGTCCGCAGGCGGCGCGCTACGACACCGGCGTGCAGGCGCAGAAACTGCTGAGCGTGGAAGCGGTGCTGGAACGGGCGCAGGCGGCCAAGGATGCTGGCGCCAGCCGCTTCTGCATGGGTGCGGCCTGGCGTGGGCCGAAGGATCGCGACGTGGTCAAGGTGGCGCAGATCATCCGCGCGGTGAAGGGTCTCGGGCTGGAAACCTGCGCCACCCTGGGCCTGCTCAGCGATTCCCAGGCGCAGTCGCTGAAGGCCGCCGGGCTGGACTACTACAACCACAATCTCGACACCGCGCCGGAGTTCTACGGCGAGGTGATCCATACCCGGCAATACCAGGATCGGCTGGACACGCTGGACCACGTCCGCAGCGCGGGCATGAAGACCTGCTGCGGCGGCATCGTCGGCATGGGCGAATCGCGCGACCAGCGCGCGGGCTTGCTGCAGACCCTGGCCAACCTGCCGGAGCATCCGCAGTCGGTGCCGATCAACCAGCTGGTACAGGTCGAGGGCACGCCGCTGCACGGCACCGAGCCGCTGGACCCGTTCGAATTCGTGCGCACGATCGCGGTGGCGCGACTGCTGATGCCCGCCTCGATGGTGCGGTTGTCGGCCGGTCGCCAGCTGATGGACGACGCGGTGCAGGCGCTGTGCTTTTTTGCCGGGGCCAACTCGATCTTCTACGGTGAGAAGTTGCTGACCACCGGCAACCCCGACGTGAAAGCCGACCGCGCCCTGTTCCGCCGCCTCGACCTGCATCCGATGGACGTGGTGGAAGAATCCGGCACTGTCCATGCCGACACTACCGAAAGCGACGACGCAGGTTGCGGGCAAAGCTTTAGCCACAGCGCCACGGCGTAAGAGCACCCCACCCCAACCCTCCCCTGCGAGCAGGGGTGGGAGCAGAGCGCGCAACACCTGTTCGGCTTCTGCCCTCCCGAGCAGGGGCGGGAGCAGAGCGGGCCGCTTCGGCTCGGTTCCTTCCCCTGCGCAGCAGGGGGAGGTTAGGAGGGGGTGCTCTCCACTTTTCATCGAGTACTGACCATGCCCCGCCCCGACATCCTGCAACGTCTCGTCGCCCGCGCCTCTGAACGTGAACATTCCAATCTACGACGGCGGCTGCGCACGATCGATCATGCCGATGGCCCGTGGCTGGAAACCGGCTCGGGGCGATTGCTGGGGTTTTGCAGTAACGATTACCTTGGCCTCGCCCAGCACCCTCGTGTGATCAGTGCGCTGCGGCGCGCGGCGACCGACGAAGGTGTCGGCAGTACATCGGCACACCTGATCTGCGGTCATCGCACCGAGCATGCCGAACTGGAAGAAGCGCTGGCGGTGTGGACCGGGCGCGAGCGCGCGCTGCTGTTTTCCACCGGCTACATGGCTAACCTCGGCGTGCTGCAGACACTGTTGCAACGCGGCGACCTGTGCGTGCAGGACAAGCTCAACCACGCCTGCCTGATCGACGGCGCCCGGCTGAGTGGCGCCGAACTGAAGCGCTACCCGCACGCTGACGTATCCGCCGCGGCACGCCAGTTGACTGGCGATGAGGCTGCGGCGGTGCTGGCGACCGATGGCGTATTCAGCATGGACGGTGACGTGGCGCCGTTGCGGCAACTGGCGGCACTATGCACGCAGCAGCAGGCCACCTTGATGGTCGACGATGCGCACGGTATGGGCGTGCTCGGCGAGCACGGCGGTGGCAGCATCGAGGCGGCAGGCCTCAGCCAGCAGGACGTGCCGGTGATGATGGCCACGCTGGGCAAGGCGCTGGGATGCTCTGGTGCCTTTGTTGCCGGATCGGCCGCGCTGATCGACGGCCTGATCCAGTTCGCCCGCCCCTATATCTACACCACCGCCATGCCGCCCGCACTGGCCGCCGCCGCCCACGAAGCCGTGCAGCTGGCGCAGAGCGAAAGCTGGCGGCGGGAAAAACTTGCCGGTCTTATCGAACGCTTCCGACGCGGTGCCACCCAACTGGGCCTTTCGCTGTCGGGCTCCACCAGCGCCATTCAGCCGCTGCTACTGGGCAGCGCATCGGCGGCGCTGGCAGCGGCCGAAGTACTCGAACGACAAGGCTTGCTGGTAACCGCCATTCGCCCGCCGACCGTACCGAACGGACAGGCACGGCTGCGCATCACGCTGTCGGCAGCGCACCAAGAGGCGCATGTCGATCGCCTGCTCGGCGCACTGGACGCGCTGCACCTGCCCTCCACCACCCCTGTCTCCCGCTGATCTCGTGTACCTTGCTGCCACGCGTATAATTGCCGGTTTGCTGTACCGATAGTCCGCATGCGTATCGTCAATATCTCTGCCTACAAATTCATCGCGCTGGACGATCTTCCAGCGCTGCGCGAGCGCCTGCTTGATCGCTGCGAGCGCCTTGGCCTGAAGGGAACGATCCTGCTGGCACCCGAGGGCATCAACCTGTTTCTGGCCGGCGGCCGGGACATGATCGACGACTTCATGACATGGCTGCACGACGATCCGCGCTTCGCCGATATCACGCCGAAGGAGTCGCTCTCCGTCGATGTTCCGTTCGGGCGCATGCGGGTGCGACTGAAGCGCGAAATCATTACCATGCGCCAGCCTGCAATCCGTCCCGAGGGCGGTCGCGCGCCGGCCGTCGACGCCGCTACCTTGCAGCGCTGGCTCGATCAAGGCCACGACGACGACGGGCGGGAGGTGGTGCTGCTGGACACCCGCAACGACTACGAGACCGACATCGGCAAGTTTCCGCAGGCGGTCGATTACCGCATCGCCAGCTTCACCGAATTTCCGGCAGCACTGGCCGCCGACCGCGCTCGCTATGAAGGCAAGACCGTCGTGTCTTACTGCACGGGCGGCATCCGCTGCGAAAAGGCGGTACTGCACATGCGCGACATCGGCCTCGAGCATGCTTACCAGCTCGAGGGTGGCATCCTGAAATATCTCGAGCAGACCGATGGCCGCCACTGGGACGGCGACTGCTTCGTGTTTGACAGTCGCGTGGCAGTGGACAACGACCTACTCCCTCTCCCCTCTGGGCGACCCCTGGGGAGTCCCCTTGCGGGTGAGAGGGCTGGGGTGAGGGGCCAATCTGGCGGCGAGAGTGATTCGGAGCGTGCTTCGCTCGACTCTCCCGCGAGCACCCACCCCTCACCTCAATCCTCTCCCCTGAAGGGAGAGGAGGCGAACGTGGTAAGCGCTGAATCTGATGAGAGCTGGGCATGAGCCTGCATGTGGAGGTCCATGGCCACGGACCAGTGCCGCTGGCGATGCTGCACGGGTGGGCGATGCATGGCGGTGTGCTGCAGCCGCTGGTCGACGCGCTGGCCGACCAGTGCAC
>JALYXN010000612.1 GCA_030947085.1 Pseudomonadota bacterium
GAAGATAGAGCTCACGCGCCTGTCGAGGAATGTCGGATGCGGGGAAGTGCAGCCCCAGATAGGGTTGAAGCATCGACTGCACCCGCTCGGCCACCACTTCGCCGCTGCCATCTTCATCGAATCGATAGATCATCACGCGATCGAAACCCGTCAGGGCGCGGACCTGCCTTGCGGCCTCGCGGCAAAGCTCCAGCACCGTCGTCGGCCCCTGCAGGCGTGAGATCATCGTGCGGGTGGAAGACGCAGCGTCAAACTTGTTTTCCTCGACACTGGGTTCGGCCTCGATGACAATCCAGCTCTCACTGCGGTGCACGGCAAGATCAAAGCACCGCGTTCCCTGCATCGGCAGATTGTAGATCCGCTCTACCGCAGCCGTTGATGCCATTGCCTGTACGGCGCCCCGGATGGCGTGGATGGCGCCGGGCAGCAGAATTCCGTCGAGAAGTTTGCCCAACGCGGCTTGCGCGGAAACATTCAAGTAACGTTCAAGGTTGGATGAGGCATGAGCGATGTGCCAATCACTCGACACAGTCAACAGGAATCCAAACGACTGAATTGTCCCAAGCAAGTGAATGGGCTCGCGATCACACGAAGTGATGTCGATGTCGATACCGGTATCGCGCATGGGATGGGCGCTCAAAAGAACATTTCACAACGTCAACGGGCAGCGTCGTCTTGACAACACTGTTGTTTCCTTTCGTCGATTGATTTTGACACGCTTGACAAAGGGCGGCTCCCCGCCGCGACCCCACCCCCAAGCTGCTCGCCGATACGACGCGTAACCGTGCGAGCAAAACCACCATACACCCTTGGACACCCTGCCGTATCGGCAAGGAAACGCTCGCGCCAGGTCTTTTCAGCCGTCTGAAAACAGCTCGGTTACCGCTTCGGAACAGACCTCACATCACCGGCAAAAGATCGGGCGTAAACAAACGCCACTTGCCGTCCCCACCCTCGACACACAAATAGCTGCCTTGCGCCTTGGTTAAGCGCTCCTCCTTGGCCAGCTTGAGGGCAAATGCCAGGGCCGCGTCGCGCGAGCGAAACTGGCGGCGCCCTTCGCCGGGTATGGGAATTGTCCAACCATTCGAGCCTTCAGAGTCGAACGGGATCTCGATCAACCCCATGGCAAAAACCTCCACTCATCAGTCGTGATGGCATGCTGAGTTTGCGGTAGTGCACGGTCGGTGCACTTGTTGTGATCGGCGTATTCGCCAGTGGCGTCTTCGATCGGCGCGGATGACGCTGCTCAAGTCGATGCGAGTCAGCATACGTATGGGCAAATTGACTATCGACCCAGCCTGTCATGTGAACCGGACGATACTGGCAAGTACATGTGGCCCGTCCGAACAGTAAAAAAGGTCCAATCGTCTAGTATTAGAGAACGTGATGCGTGTCTGTGCTGCTTATCGCGCCAATGACGGGGCTGGCAGCGGTGGTCCATCGAGACCGTCGGATGCCTTCGACCGTGAGTCTTGAGCGGTTGCTTCATCGCCCCGCTGCGGCAGGCTCGCAAACCATTGCGCAGCTTCTTTGGCGGCATCAGCAGCAGCGACAGTACGGGTATCAACTGCCTTGTTTGCGCCGCCGTACGGAGCGTATTTGGCAGGATCGGTGATAGAAAACAGCCCGAGCGTTGGCGTACCGCTGGCTGCCGCAAGATGCATGACGCCGCAGTCGGCGCTGATAAAACCATCCATCGCGGCAACCATCGCGGCGAGGTGACGCAAATTTTGGGTATAGAACGGGACAAAACGATCACCGAGATTTGATCGACCGTGCGCCGCGACCAACTCGACTATCCGCACCTCGGGATGCAAGCTTTGAAAGGTGTCGAGAAAACCATCCCACCATCCCTCGCCGTAGCATTTGGCCCCCGTCGCATTCGCAAAAATCCCCAAAACCGGACTGGCGGCCTTCTGGCTGCTGGTGGCAAAAAGACAGCAGAGCATTCTTTTGGCCTCCGTTATCTCCGCTGTTGAGAGCACAATACGCAGGGACGGATACGCGTCATTGGTTACACCAGCGTATGCCTTGCGCAGAAGAAACACCGCACGGTGAGCGAGATGTTCCGGCCAGGGTAAATTTTGCCAGGCGGACTGGCGTCCGGTACCCCGATCGGGGAATCCAAGCTTGAAACGCGCATTCGCCAGCGACAGCAGAATCTTGCCTGACTGGGAGCCGTTGCAAGCGTCGATCGCCAAATCGTAACGGCACGATCGGATATCGCGAAGAATACCGGCGGTATACCACGCGTGCCGAGCGATCTTTCGAGGCAGCGCAAAGACCTTGTGAACCACGAAAAGCGGCGAGTAAAGGGCGTCGGTGGCCTCGCTGCCCACCAGATCGATCTCGGCACCGGGATAAAGCGTCTGCACTTCAGCGATCAGGGCGCTTATCAGAACCGTATTGCCCAGACGATGGTTGGGGCGCGATATCAATACCCGATGGATACCCGCTGCGGGCAGCGTGCCAGGTTCACACAGCTGCCCTCCCAGTCGATGGAACATCCGCCGGAACATCCCCGAAACCAGTCGTCGCCCGAGTTGATCCAGCCGCGATGACTGATGCAACTTTCCCGAGGTCGCGGCCGCATGCGCCGTATGAGACGGGGTTTCCTTCTGATGATCACTTTGCATTCACCCACTATAGATGGGTGAGTTGGCGAATTCTTTCATCAGTCTTAGGAAAGCGCTGTTTGCCGCCCCTCCAAAATGGACCGTTTACCGGATCTTTATCTATCGGTCGATGGAAAGGACGCGGAAAGACTGCATCCCTACCGTGCCACTCTCCCCTGTTCCCGTGAGTTGTACATGCCCGCCTCCGACTGGATCATCCTGTGCGACTTCGACGGAACGATTGCCGTGGAAGATGTGATCGACTCCCTGCTTGATCGCTATGGTCGGCCTGGATGGGAGGCACTCGAACTGGACTGGCGCGCCGGGCGAATCGGCTCCCGCGAGTGCATGAGCGGCCAGGTGGCGCTGCTGGACATGAGCCGTGACGAACTGGACGCGCATCTCGCCGAGCTCTGGATCGACCATGCCTTTCCCGGATTCGTGGCGAAAGCACGCGAGCTGGGCGTTCCCGTCCGCGTGGTCAGCGACGGACTGGACTATGCAGTCGACAGCATTCTTGCCCGCTACGGACTAAACGACCTGCCGGTGGCCGCCAATCATCTGTCGCCGGCCAAGCCACCGCTGCGGTGGCAGCTTACCTCGCCGTTTCAGACCGAGGGCTGCGCCAGCGGCACGTGCAAGTGTGCCTGCGTGCAACGAGCCCGTGACGACGGCCACCGCCGCACCCTGCTGATCGGGGACGGTGCCTCCGACTTCTGCGCTGCCGATCGCGTGGACTTCGTTTTCGCCAAGCATCGCCTGATCGAACACTGCCGTGCCGCAGGCATCGGCTACCTGCCCATCACCGGCTTCGATGATGCGCTGGAACTCCTGCCCCGATTGCTGGACGGCAGCTTGCTTGCCGAACACGCGCCAGCCCCCGATACCGTCCTCCCCTGACTTTCCCCGGATCGCCATGAATCTTTTCGACAAGAACACCCAGGTCGTGATCGACGACGCCCAGCTGCTCGCTGACGAAGCCAAATACAGCTCCTTCGGCGATACCGTGCACTACGTCGACCCACCCAAGATATTCCGCAGCTGCGAAGGCAGCTACATGTACGACTCTGACGGCGTACCGTTTCTCGATCTGCAGATGTGGTACTCGGCGGTGAATTTCGGCTATGCCAATCCGCGCCTCAACAACGTGCTGAAAAACCAGATCGATCTGCTGCCGCAGGTAGCCAGCCAGTATCTGCACCAGACCCGTATCGAGCTGGCCAAGACGATTGCCGTCGATGCCAGGCAGAAGTTCGGGCTCGATGGCCGAGTTCATTTCAACGTGGGCGGCGCGCAGGCGATCGAGGATTCGCTCAAGCTGGTACGTAATTTCAAGAACGGCAAGAGCCTGATGTTCGCTTTTGAGGGGGGTTACCACGGCCGCACCCTGGGCGCCTCGGCAATCACCTCGAGCTATCGTTATCGCCGCCGTTTCGGCCACTTTGGCGAGCGCGCCATGTTTCTGCCGTTTCCGTATCCGTTCCGTCGCCCCAAGGGCATGACACCGGAAGAGTATTCGGACAGTTGCGTGAATCAGTTCGCCCGCCTGTTCGAAACCGAATACAACGGCGTGTGGGACCCGAAAACGAATCAGTGCGAGTACGCCGCGTTTTATGTCGAGCCGATCCAGGGCACCGGCGGCTACGTCATTCCCCCGATGAATTTCTTCAAGGACCTGAAGAAAGTACTCGACCAGTACGGCATCCTGCTGGTGGTCGACGAAATCCAGATGGGTTTCTGGCGTACCGGCAAGCAGTGGGCGATCGAGCACTTCGACGTCACTCCGGATGCCCTCGTCTTCGGCAAAGCGCTGACCAATGGCCTCAATCCGCTGTCCGGGCTGTGGGCGCGAGAAGAGATGATCAATCCCACCATCTTCCCGCCCGGCTCCACCCACTCCACCTTCAACTCCAACCCGCTGGGCACCTCCTTGGGCCTGGAAGTGATCCGAATGGGCAAGGAGCTGGATTACGAGACCACGGTTCCGCTCAAGGGCAAGCACTTCCTCGACGGCCTGCGCGACCTACAGAAGCGGCACAAGGAGATCGGCGATGTCGACGGCCTGGGCCTGGCCTTGCGTGCGGAAATCTGCATGGAAGACGGGTTCACCCCGAACAAGGCATTGCTCGATCGCATGGTCGATATTGGGCTGGCCGGCGATCTGGAGCACAACGGCAGAAAAATCGGTCTCGTGCTGGACGTGGGCGGCTGGTACAAGAACGTGATTACCTTTGCACCCTCGCTGGAGATCACGCATGAGGAGATCGATCTCGCCATCGCGTTGCTCGACCAGCTGATCACCAAGGCCAAGCGCCTGACGTGACACCAATACAGCCAACTACCGCCGAGGAAGTTTCCATCATGACCGAGCTACCTTCCGTCGACGCCATCCGCGATGACGTGATCGCCATCATCGCCAAGCAAACCAAGCTGGATGCGACAACCATCCGTGCCGATTCCACGCTGAAAGACCTCGGCGTGGCGTCGCTGGACGCGATCGAGGTGATCTTCGATATCGAGGAATTCTTCGATGTCACGTTCCCTGATCAGGGTACCAATTTCGACACGGACACCGTGCAGCATCTGGTCGATGCGGTGATGGTGGCGCAGCAGGCCAAGGCGGCTAGTGCGGATGGCGCTACGTGAGCGAATCGCCTTCGCGCGCCATCGCCATCACCGGCATGGGCGCCATCAGCCCGTTCGGTGAGGGCGCCGAGACACTTTGGCAAGGCTTGCGCAGTGGCAGTAGCGGCATTCGACCCCTGCGTCAGGAGCGATCTGCGGAACTGCGTGTGCGCGTCGCCGGTCAGGTGCCGGAAAGCTTCGATCCAACCGCCCACTTCAGCGAACGATTGCTGCCGATGCTCGATCGCACTTCGCAGTTTGCGCTGTTTGCGGCGAACGAGGCGATCGCCCAGTCCGGCCTGGATTTCAAGACAGGAAATCTGGCGCAGCGCACCGGGGTCGTGGTCGGCACCGGCGTCGGCGGTGAAACCACTCAGGATGAGCAGAGCCGGCGCCTGTATGCCGATAACGCCACCCGGGTGCATCCACTGTCGATCATCCGCTTGATGACCAATGCGCCGGCCAGCCAGATCAGCATCGCGCATGGACTGCGCGGCCCCTCCTTTGCGGTGGCCAGCGCCTGTGCCTCGACCCATCATTCCATCGCGCAGGCGGCGATGATGATACGTACTGGCTTGATCGACGTGGCGGTTACCGGTGGCAGCGAGGCCTGTTTGACTTACGGCGCCTTGCGCGCATGGGAGGCCATGCGCGTGCTCGCCGACGACTGCTGCCGGCCATTCAGCGCCAACCGGCGTGGACTGGTGCTGGCCGAAGGCGCGGGAATCTTTGTGTTGGAATCGATGAGCCACGCACGCCAGCGTGGAGCGACGATACTGGGCGAGTTGGCCGGCTTCGGCATGACCGCCGACGCCGGAGACATCGTGGCACCTGACTCGCGCGGCGCCGCTGCGGCGATGGCGCAGGCAATGATCGATGCCGGGCTGGCTCCACAGGATGTCGACTACATCAACGCCCACGGTACCGGCACGCTGGCCAACGACGTCACCGAAACGGCAGCGATCCATGCCGCATTCGGCACCCACGCCGCACGACTGGCCATCTCGTCGACCAAGTCCATGCATGGGCACGCGCTGGGCGCATCGGGCGCACTGGAGCTGGTGGCGGTGCTCGGCGCGATGCGCGACAGCATCGTCGCGCCAACAGCCAATCTGGACAAGGCCGATCCCGCCTGTGACCTCGACTATGTACCGAACACCGCTCGCGCCATGTCGGTGGGTGCCGCACTCAGCAACTCGTTCGCCTTTGGTGGTCTCAATGCCGTGCTGGCC
>JALYXN010000620.1 GCA_030947085.1 Pseudomonadota bacterium
CCTCAGGCACTGCGTTGTGGTTCGCGGAAAACCCGGACGCGCGGGTCATCGGCGTCACCGGCACCAAGGGCAAAAGCACCACCAGCGCCATGTTGGCGCATCTGGCCCGCAGCCTCGGCGTGCGCACCGCGCTGGCCGGCAACATCGGCCTGCCGCTGCTGGAGCTCGATGGCCAGCACGCCGACCTGTGGGTGATTGAGTTGTCCAGCTTCCAGACCGGCGAAGCCGGCCCGCTTGAGCTGGGCGTGATCACCAGCCTGTACGAGGAACATCTGGACTGGCACGGCTCGCGCGAACAATACGTCAGCGACAAGTTGCGTCTTGCCGACGTGTCGCAGCAGCTGCTGGTGAGCGCATTGCAGCCGACGCTGATTGAGCGCACGCAGACGCATCCGCATCGCTTGCTGTTTGGTCGACCCGAGGGCTGGCACGTCGCCGAGGGGCACATCCGGCGCGGCGATCGAACCGTCTTCCCCATTGCGCAGCTGGCCGCACCCGGCATGCACAACGCACTCAATGCCTGCGCGGCGCTGGCGGCACTCGCAGCCGTCGGCATGGATGCACTGGCTGCCGCGCCCGCGCTGGTCAGTTTCCAGCCGCTGCCGCATCGGCTGCAATCGTTGGGCCAAAAAGATGACTGGCACTGGATCAACGACTCGATCAGCACTACGCCGCTGGCCACGCTGGCCGCGTTGGAAAGCTTGCGCGGTCGCGCGGTGACCGTGCTCGTCGGCGGTCACGATCGCGGACTGGACTGGACGCCTTTCGTCGAGGCGATGCGCGCGGCACCACCGCACGCGATCGTTTGCATGGGTAGCAATGGCAACCGCATTGCTGAAGCCTTGCGCGCTGCCGATGTCTGCGTTCCGCCGGTGCAGGTCGACCATCTCGCTGCTGCCGTCGCCGAGGCAAAGGCAATGACACCCACCGACGGCGTCATCCTGATGTCTCCTGGTGCGCCCAGCTTTGATCAGTTCAAGGACTATGCGGAGCGGGGCAGGCGGTTCGCGGAACTGGCGGGATTTGATGGTGCGGGCATTGCCGAAATTGACGGGTTGGGGATCGCCTGAACGCCTGAAATCAGGTTGGCGCTGCGGTCGATCCATCTACGATTGATCTGGAGCAAGTCCTATGGCTCTCAAGCCAATGTAGGAGCGCATTCATGCGCGATGCTGTTGCTTGTAGTGACCTTCATCAGAGCCAAGAGCTTTCGTCTGCCTACGGCAGCCGAGTCACTTTCTCTTTGTGTGGCCAAAGAGAAAGATAACCAAAGAGAAAGTCACCCCATTTGGCGCTTGTTGGGCTTCCTGCCCAACGAGTCCGTGAGCCGGGGCCGGGCTTTTCGAACGGGCTTCCTGCCCGTGCGAAAAAGGAGCTGACATCGGGCAACCGCTCCTGCGTTGCCTCAACTCAGGCATCCATGCCCTCGCCCTGTCGACTCCCGCTGCGCGGCCTGTCGACCCCGACTCACCGCCGCACAGGGGCCCCGGGTAGAGCAGCGGGCCATCGTGGCCTGCACTCGGTGTGTAACCGTGGTGTGGTTGCGGGCCGTTCAAATGGTCCCTGACACGAATGGCACTTACTTAAGCGCAAAGCTCCAATTTCCTTCATTCCCGCGAAAGTAGGAATCCAGTGACTTCAAGGTGTCCGAGACGCTGGATCCCCGCTTTCGCGAGGATGACGGGCTTAAGTAAGTGCCATTCGTCCCTGACACGAATGGCACCTGCATCCTGTAAGCGTAAAAACCTCATTCTTCGTCATTCCTGCGAGGCGCTTTACAACAGCGAAGCCGGCTTGCAGAGCTTCCGGTGTCAAAGCTTTTGCGACATGACTACTCGCTCGCGGAAGCCTTGACGGCCACCCTCAGCTTCCCCGTCGTCGTGTTTCAGGGTACGGCCGACGAGCAAACCCCGATGGGTTTGCTGCGTCCTGCCGGAGCGATTCCAGCGGGAGCGCGCCTGGTACCGGTCCCCGGCGGTACTCATTCAGATACGTATCGACTGGTGCTCAAAGACTACGTCGATGTTGCGCTTCGCATGATTCGACTTGGCGAGACCAAGGCACACGCGACGTAGCGTATTGATCACATGTGTCGGCTACTAGCCGCCGCTGCCGGCAAGCGATCCGGATACAACAAAAATGTGACTCCGGTACCGGAAACCCTCAATAGCCCTGCAACTCCGCACCTTGCGCGATGGGAGGTGCAACGGGTGCATAGACAAGCTGTCCGATGTCCTTTCCGTCCTGCTTGTACACCACGCCTTCCTTCATCACGAAGCCGACTTTCTGCATCAAGGTGATGTCGTCTAGCGGGTTGCCGGCGACGGCAATCACGTCGGCGTACTTGCCCGGTTCCACGCTGCCGAGATCTTTGGATTGTTTCAGCAGTTCGGCTGCATGCGTTGTGGCTGCTTGCAGGACGAACATCGCCGGCATGCCGGCGTCGACCATATAGGCGAATTCCTTGGCGTTCTCACCGTGCGGATAGACCGCAGCGTCCGTGCCAAAGGCGATCTTGACCCCGGCCCTGTACGCCTTGCCGGCCGTTTGCTGAATAACCGGACCCACCTGCAAGGCTTTAGCGGCGATCTGCGGCGGGTAGTAGCCGGGGATCTTGGCCATTTTCTCGACGTACTTGCCGGCAATGATGGTCGGTACGAACCAGGTGCCGTGCTCCTTCATCAGCTTCATGTCTTGGGCGTCCATGAAGGTACCGTGCTCGATCGAGTCGACGCCGCCGATCACCGCACGGCGGATCGCTTCGGCGCCGTGCGCGTGTGCGGCCACGGTGAAACCGTAGTCGTGGGCGGCGGCAACCACCGCCTTGATCTCCTCGATCGTCATCTGTGCGTTGTCGGCGCTGCTGCTTTCGTCGAGCACGCCGCCGGAGGGCATGATCTTGATCAGGTCGGCACCGTCCTTGTAATGCTGGCGGACGGCCTTCCACGCATCCTCTGGACCGTTGATGATGCCGACGTTTGGCCCGGGGTCGCCGGCCAGGTCCTTGCGGTAGCCGTCGGTGCCATCAGCATGGCCACCCGTCGTGCCGATGGCCTGGGCTGCGGTGAAGATGCGTGGGCCGGGCACCACGCCGGCGTTGATCGCGTTGCGCAGCGCGATGGATTCACCGTCGTTGTCACCGAGGTTACGCACGGTGGTGAAGCCGGCGTCCAGCGTGCGTTTCGCGTAGACCGTCGAGCGGATCGCATAGTCGGCGATGTTCCAGCGGAACTGGTCGGTATAGCCGGTCGGGCTGGTTTCGCCGGTGAGGTGGGTGTGCGCGTCGATTAGGCCGGGCAGACACGTGGCATTGGCGAGGTCGACCATCCGCGCGCCTGGAACGTCGACGATGCCCGCTCTCACCGCCTTGATGCGCTTGCCTTCGGCCACGATGGTGGTCGCGCCGAGCAGCTTGCCGGCGGCGGTGTCGATGAAATGGCCGCAATGCAGTGCGACCAGAGTCGCTGTGGGCGGCGTCGCCGTTTCGGTGGCATTCGAGATGCTGCAGGTGAGCGTAGCCGTGATGGCCATCGCAAGTACGGTTTTCATCGCAATCCCCAGGGACGATAGAAGCTGCCATCTTAGCGGCCGACGCAGCCGTCGGAGGGTACTTGCGCGGTCACAGAGATTTCAACCCCTCCGCGCTGACAAGAACCGGCTGCTGCGCAGCAGTCCTGCCGATCAGCGAGACCCGTACGCCGACCGAGAAGATTTCAGAAAAAAGCCATGCGGATGCCCGCAGCCGGACGGATGCCACGCGCAAGATGGGCGAAAGGTGCCGGTCCGATTTGCTGTCTAATCTGGAACGCTGGACGAGTGCCACAACGGAGCATGGTCATGAAGTCATGGGTAGTGGCACTGGGGTGGCTGGTGGCGAGCGCCGGCGTACAGGCGAAGACGATGGGCTGGCAACCTGCTGCCGGGTATGCGCAGGTGGCGATATGGCCGGGGGCGGCGCCGGGTCTGCAACCGGTTCCGGGATCTGAAAAAGTCACGGTGAGCGAGAAGCTGCTGGCGGGCAAGCCGGTAACGGCAGTCA
>JALYXN010000010.1 GCA_030947085.1 Pseudomonadota bacterium
GATCTGGATCATGGCCGCGACGATTACGCTCGCCGACACTACCACCTTGCCCCGGCCGGGTCCGGAAGGAGGCGCGATGACCCACGTCGTCACTGACAACTGCATCAACTGCAAGTACACCGACTGCGTCGAGGTATGCCCGGTGGACTGCTTTCACGCGGGACCGAACTTTCTCGTGATCGATCCGGACGAATGCATTGATTGCACCCTGTGCGTGGAAGAGTGTCCGGTGGACGCCATCTTTCCCGAGCTGGACGTTCCCGCCGGGCAGGAGGGTTTTCTCGCCATCAACGCCGAGCTGGCGCCGAAGTGGCCGGTGCTAACCAGCAAGATCGCCGCGATGGACGATGCCGCCAAGTGGGACGGGGTGCCGGACAAGTTGTCGCTGCTGCAGCGGTGACGGGCTCGGCCGACTCGCGTAGAGTGGGAAACGCTGTATACCGGTCATGGTTTGTTCGATTGCAGAGGCCAGATGGTCGGGACTTCATTACATGCGCTGGCGGGCGAACTGAAATGACACGCCGCGCAGTCGATGGCTTTGCTTTCGGCAGGTCGTGGTTTGCAGTGTTTCGATTTGCCGGGGAGTCGAGCGATGAATGAAGCAGCACAACCCCTGACTGAAGACGATACCGAATTATCACCATGGTGGTTGCGGACCATCGCGATCGTGATGGTGGTCGGGTTTGCCGGCCTTATCGCAATTACCACGCTGGCGTATCACAACGCGCCGCCGATACCCGCCCAGGTGGTGGATGCCCAAGGTGCGAACCTGTTCAGTGGCGAAGACATCAGCCATGGCCAGGCGGTATTCCTGAAATACGGCTTGATGGACAACGGCAGTATCTGGGGCCACGGCGCCTATCTGGGCCCGGATTACTCCGCCGAAGCATTGCATCGTATTGGTGAGGACACAGCTGCCGCCATCGCCGTAGCTAAGTACGGCAAGCCGATGGTCGCGCTGGATGCGCAACAGCAGGCGGGGGTGCACGCAGAAACGGCGGTCGCGCTGAAGACCAATCGCTACGACGCCGATACCGGCGTGTTGCAACTGACCTCATCGGAGGCTGTTGCCTATCGCCAGCAGGTCAACTACTGGACGAACTACTTCAAGGATCCCACCAGGAATGGCGGGCTCAAGCCCGATCTGATCAGCGATCCAGTCGAGTTGCACCAGTTCACCGCGTTCGTGACCTGGGCCGCCTGGGCTTCGGTGGCAAACCGGCCCGGCATGAACGCCTCGTATACTAACAACTTTCCGTATGACCCCAGTGTCGGCAATGTTGCCACGCCCAACGCATTGTTGTGGAGCGCACTGAGCCTGCTGGTGCTGCTGGCCGGCATCGCCACTGTGTTGTTGGCGTTTGGCAAATTCGATTACCTGGGCTGGATCAGCCGCGGCCATAACGTGCAGCCGAAGTTGATGGCGGGAAAGACCAGCGCGGGCCAGCGTGCGTTGATGAAATTCTTCGTTGTGGTGGCACTGCTGTTCCTTATGCAGGCCCTGGTCGGCGGCGGTGTAGCCCATTACCGGGCCGATCCGGGCAGCTTCTATGGCTTTCAGCTCGAGAGTATTTTCCCCAGCAACCTGCTTCGTGCCTGGCATCTGCAAACCGCGATCTTCTGGATCGCCACGGCGTATGTCGCGGCCGCACTGTTCCTGGGACGTTCCTTGCGCGCCGACGAACCGCGCTGGCTTGCAGGGTGGATCCACGTGTTGTTTGCCGCCTTCGTGGTGGTGATCGGTGGCAGCCTGCTCGGTGTGTGGGCCGGCGTGGCACAGAAGCTGGGCACGTGGTGGTTCTGGCTGGGCGACCAGGGTTGGGAGTATCTGGAGCTGGGACGGATCTGGCAATTCCTGCTGGTGGTCGGCTTGCTGGTCTGGTTTGCCATCCTGTGGTTCCTGGCTCGTCCTCGCGCAGTGGCCAACGTGTCCGCACGACCGCTGGCGAGAATGTTCCTGTTCGCGGCGGTGGCGATCCCGGTGTTTTACGTGCCAGCACTGTTTTTTGGCGCGGAAACCAACTTCACGGTGGTCGATACCTGGCGCTTCTGGATCATCCATCTATGGGTTGAGGGCTTTTTCGAGTTCTTCGCCACCACGGTGGTGGCGCTGACGTTCTATCAACTGGGGCTGGCGCATCGCAACGTGGCGTTGCGGGTTATCTATCTCGACGCGATCCTGTATTTCCTGGGCGGACTGATCGGTACCGGGCATCACTGGTATTTCAGCGGTCAAAGCAACTTCAACATGGCCTTGTCGGCGATGTTCTCGGTGCTGGAGGTGGTGCCGCTGACCCTGTTGACCCTGGATGCATGGGATTTCGTCAAGGCGACCAAGGGTAAGGTTGATGTTGACGGCACGTCGAGCCGCGTGCCGCACAAGTGGACGTTCTATTTCCTGATGGCGGTGGGTTTCTGGAACTTCGTTGGTGCCGGCATGTTCGGGTTCTTCATCAACCTGCCGATCATCAGCTATTACGAGGTGGGCACCCAGATCACGCCAACGCATGGGCACGCGGCCCTGATGGGTGTGTTCGGCATGCTGGCGATTGCCCTGATGGTGTTCTGCCTGCGCCAGACCAGTAGCGATGCGCGCTGGCCGGGCATCGAGAAGTACGTGAAGGTGGCGTTCTGGGGCAGCAATCTCGGTCTGGCGATGATGTTGCTGTTCAGCCTGTTCCCCAGCGGCGTGCTGCAGATGTGGGACGTGATGCAGCACGGCTATTGGCATGCGCGCAGCATCGAATACATGAGTCAGCCGCGCTCCCACGTGATCGAGTGGATGCGCCTGCCGGGCGACCTGGTCTTCATTATCTTCGGTGCGATCCCGCTGGTGATCGCATCGATCAAGGGCTATCTCGGGGTGCGCTCAGATCTGACGGCGGAGCGCGCTAGCGGTGTTTGACAGCTTCCTGAGTTTTTTGCCGCTGCATCACCCCGCGGCGTAGGTTCCAGGCAAAGCCGATTATCAGCAGCGCGAGCACGAAGCCTTGCGCGAGCATCGATTGCGAGGTGGGATAGATGCCGAGCAGATCGATACGCGGGAACGGCAGCGGCGTCACCGCGAACCAGCCGGCCTCCTGCAACGCAGCGACGCCCTTGCCGGTGAGCACCAGCGCCAGTAACGCGATCAGCGAGGAGCTGGCCATGAAGAAGGTGGCCAGCGGCAATCGACGGCTGGTGCGCATCAGTACCCAGGCGACCCCGGCCAGCACCAGCGCACCGGCTGCGATGCCGGCCAACAGCCAGCCATGCTGGCCGTCGTTCCACAGCGCGGCGTAGAACAGGATGGTCTCGAACACCTCGCGATAGACGGAGATGAAGGCCAGGCCGAACAGGAACCATGCCGAGCGCCGGTTCAATGCCGAGGTCATCTTCTGCTTGAGGTAGGCCTGCCAGCGACCGCCGATGCTTTTCTGGTGCATCCACAGCCCGACACTGATCAGCACGGCGGCGGCAAACAGTGACGAAAGGCCTTCCGTCAGCTCGCGGCCGGCGCCGCTGATCGCGACGACATAGCTGGCGATCGCCCAGGTGACGGCGCCCGCGAGCAGCGCCAGTACCCAGCCGGCATGCACATGACGGACCGCTTCGATGCGGCCGGCCTTGCGCAGGAAGGCCAGCAGCGCAACCACGACCAGCAACGCCTCCAGGCCCTCACGCAGCAAGATAGTGAATGCGCCGAGGAAGACCGTCGTCGGATTGCCGGCGCTCGGTCCGGTGGCCTGTTGCGCACGTTGCAGCAGCGCGTCGATGCTGGCCGCACGCGATTGCGCGTCCACCACCGGTGTGTGGCGCGACAGTGCCGTGCGATAGGCTCCCATCGCTGTTTCAAGGGTGGCTCGCAGTTCGGGTTCCCGGGCGTTGAGTTGCGGCTCGACCGGCTCGACGCCATCTAGATAAGCCGACAGCGCAAGCCGGGTGGCTTCGTCACCATCTCCGGACTGATAGGCAGCCACGCTCGCACCGAGGCGTTGGCGTGCCAGTGACAGTCCGCTCAGCGACTGTTTCAGCGCCTGCGGATGGCGTCGCAGGTAGCCCACGATGGCGCGGGCCTGTTCGGTGCCGAGGGTCGGCGCGAGCTGATTGACACGTGCAGATGAGAGCTCCTTAAGGTCAGCGATGCGCTGTCGCGCCGCCGGATTCCCTGTCCATTCGTCTTTACCTGACGTTGCATTGCCGGGATAGGCCAGCGACCCGACGTAGTACGCCAGCGACCAGCGGTCCTGCGTGGACAAGGTTTTCGAATAACTGGCCATTGCCGTGCCGGCAAGCCCCTGGCTGATCACTCCGTACAGCGACAGTGCGCTGCGCTGATCGGCGCGGGCCTGGCTGGTGAAATCGATCGGCGTCGGATCCAGCTGGCGGCCTGCCGGACCATCGCCGTGACCGCTGGCGCCGTGGCATGCCGCACAGGTCTGTTGATACAACCTGGCGCCGCGCGCCAGGTCCGGTGCCTGCGTCGGCGCCGTGGTCATGGGGTAGTACGAGAGCAGTCCGTCGGCCAGCGCGTGGGCACGCTTTGCCACTTCAGCCGCCGGGCGACGCGCATCGATGGCGTCGACCAGTCCATCGGCCTGCACCAGCAACGCAGCGGATCCGGGGGTATCGGGGAGCTGCTGGATGCGCTGCCGCGCGGTGCTGCCAAACTCCCGCATCTCCGCATATTCGGGAGCGCTGAGCACGATACCCCCATGGACCGCGCCGGCATAGTCCGTGGCCAGATAATCGAGCAGCTGCCAAGTCTGCTGGACACTGGCATCGTTGTTCTGGAGGAGGTTGACCTGCGATGACCATGCGGCCGTACCGGTGATCGCCAGCCATGCGGCCACAATGCAGAAAACAAGATTCATTCTCATTAGCCAAGTGTAATCGCGTTTGTTCACCGACGCTTGTTCCCGATCAGTAACGGTGCGTGCACGTGTGCGCACATAAAAAACCGCGCCGGTCGGTGGGCGCGGTTTTCCGGATCGAATCAGGGGTCGACTATTTGCCCACGACGACCCGGACCATTTCAGGCACTTGTTCCGACTTCACATCAAATCCGCGCTGCACTTGATGCGGATCAAGGCGAATCCTGGCAACGCAGGCCAGAATTGCTGTCATGACCATTCACGTGACGCTTCCCGAATTCGACCCGGCACTTGTTGCGCGATACGACGTCGCCGGACCACGCTACACGAGTTACCCGACGGCGCTGCAATTCAAGCCCGATTTCGACGAAACGGCACTGCGCGGTGTGATCCGCGCCTCCAACGAAGACCCGATTCCGCGCCCGTTGTCGCTTTACGTGCACGTACCGTTCTGCATGAGTCCGTGCTTCTACTGCGGCTGCAACCGGGTGATCACCCGCGACGCGACCCAGGCCGACCGCTACCTCGAACGCCTGTATCGCGAGATCGAACTGATCGCCCCGCTGTTCGATCGCGACCGACCGGTACGCCAGTTGCACTTCGGCGGCGGTACGCCGAACTTCCTCGATACCGCGCAGATGAGCGAGCTGCTGGAGTCGTTGGCGCGGCACTTCAGCTTCAGCCGCAAGGCAGATCGCGAGTACGGTATCGAGATCGATCCTCGCTTTGCCGATGGCGCCTACGTGCGCCACCTGGGTGAGCTTGGCTTCAACCGGATCTCGGTCGGCATCCAGGATTTCGATCCGGCCGTGCAGAAGGCGGTCAACCGAATCCAGAGTGTTGAGCAAACCCGTGAGGTCCTCGATGCCGCGCGGGCGTCGTCGTTCCGCTCGGCCAGTGTCGACCTGATCTATGGTCTGCCATTGCAGAGCGTGGAGGGATTCAGCCGCACGCTGGACCAAGTGGTGGCATTGAATCCCGATCGCGTGGCCGTCTACGGGTACGCGCATCTGCCGGAGATGTTCAAGGCGCAACGGCAAATCGATGCCGCGGAGCTGCCTGACGCCGCGACGCGGCTGGCGCTGTTCGGTTGCGCCGTGGCGCAGCTGTCGGCTGCGGGCTACGTCTATGTCGGTATGGATCATTTCGCCAAGTCCAGCGACGAACTGGTACAGGCTCAGCGCGCCGGCACGTTGCAGCGAAATTTCCAGGGTTATTCGACCCATGGCGATTGCGACATCGTGGGTCTTGGCGTCAGCGCGATCGGGCGCATCGGCGACAGCTACAGCCAGAATGCGCGCGACCTGATCGGATACTACGCGGCGCTGGATGCCGGTCGATTGCCGGTGGTGCGCGGCATGGAGCTGGACGAGGACGACCTGATCCGGCGCGACTTGATCAACGATCTGATGTGCCACGGCGTGGTCGACAAGCGAAGTTTCGGTGCACGCCATCGGCTGCTGTTTGACGAATATTTCGTGCGCGAACGACAACGGCTGGCGCCGCTGCGGGAGGATGGTCTGGTGCTGGAAAGCCGCAGCGAAATCCGGGTGACCTCGCGGGGACGCCTGCTGTTGCGTATCATCGCCATGTGTTTCGACGCTTATCTCGATGACGAAGCGCACGTCTCGCGATACTCGCGGGTGATCTAACCCCAGCGTTCACTGGCACCCACCACATGCAATCCCAGCACCCGGCAGGTCGCCTGCCCGAGCCGCCCAGCCCGATTGCCGACGACGGCGACGAAACCCACTTCTGTGGCACCTGTGCCTTTTCCAGCGTGTGCATCGCGGCCGGCTATCACAAGCCCGAACTGGCCGAACTGCAGTGCCTGGTCGAGCATGTCGGGCCGTTCCGCGCCGGCGAGCACGTGTTCCGCACCGGCGATCCGTTCCGCGCTATCTTCGCTGTGCGCGGTGGCACCGTGAAAACTCGCGTGTTTGACCGCGAAGGTCGCGAGCAGGTGCTGGGCTTCTACCTGCCCGGCGAGGTGGTTGGTCTCAACGCGATCTATCCGGAACAGTTTCCGTGCGACGCCGTGGCGCTGGATACGGCGTTCTTCTGCCGCTTCTCGTTCCCGGCCATGAGCGCGCTCGCCGCGCGCATGCCCGCCGTGCAGAAGCATTTGTTCCGCATGCTCAGCAAGGAGCTCGGCAGTGTCAGTTTGCTGGCTGGCGATCACAGCGCCGACGAGCGGGTCGCTGCGTTCCTGCTCGATCTGGCGGATCGCTATGCGGCGCGCGGATTCTCCGCCACCCAGTTCCATCTCAGCATGTCGCGCGGCGATATCGCCAATTACCTGCGCCTGGCCGCTGAAACGGTCAGCCGCGTACTCAGCCGTTTCCGCGTCCAGAAGCTGATCCAGATCGAGGGACGCAAGTTGGAACTGCTGGATCCGGTGCGCTTGCGGGGTATCGGGCGGGCGCTGCTGCCAGAGTAAATTTGTCCGGGTGCCAATCGGCAGGTGGTCAGTGTGGTTCGTTGCCATAAGGTATGGCCTTGGGCACAGCTGCATCGGTTGATGCAGATCATGGTCACCGGCGGCAATGGAGAGCAGGATGGCGAATCGTTCTCGTTCAAGCATCTGCCTTATGTCCCGATCGCCCTCTGCCGGACCGAAACCGGCCACGTTTGCCGAGCTGCCCGGCCTGCTCGCCGCGGCACCACATCGGCTGCTATTTCTCGCGGGGGCTGTCGCGGTCATGCTGAGCATGGCGTGGTGGGCGGTGGAGCTGACCTGGATGCGCTTCGGGCTGGGCGGCTGGCCGCAACCATCGATCCCGCCAGCGTATGCGCACGGCATGCTGATCCAGTACGGCATGTTTCCACTGTTCATGTTCGGCTTCCTGTTGACGGTGTTTCCACGCTGGCTGGGTCGTCCTTCGCTGCCGCGTTCGCGTTACGTGCCGGTGGCCGGCCTGGTGTTTGGCGGCTATGTGCTGGCCAGCGTGGGGCTGCTGAATCTGCCATGGCTGCTCACGGCCGGCTTCGCGTTGATGCTGGCCGGCTACCTGATCGGGCTGGTCACGCTGGCCTCGGTGCTGCGCGCATCGCGCGATCGCAACGACCACGCACGCTCGTGCGTACTGGGCATGGCGGTGGGTACGCTGGGTCTGATCGCGTTTCTGGCTTACCTGTTCGGTGCGCCGGACGATTGCGCGCGACTGGCCGTGCGGATCGGCACCTTCGGCTTGTTGTTGCCGATCTTCTTCACCGTTACCCACCGCATGCTGCCGTTCTTCAGCGACAACCTGATCAAGGGCTATACGGTAATTCGCCCGCGCTGGAGCCTGCCGGTGGTATGGGTGTTGCTGCTGGCGCACCTGCTGCTGGACTGGCGTGGTGCGCTGGGCTGGCTGTGGCTGGTCGATATTCCGTTGGCGCTGGTGTTTGCCTGGCACGCGCTGGCCTGGCAGCCGTGGAAGGCGATGCGGCCCGGCGTGCTGGCCGTCTTGCACCTGTCGTTTGCGTGGCTGCCGGTGGCATTCGCGTTGTATGCCGTGCAGGACGTGATCTATGCCAGCAGCGGCCAGCTGCTGTTCTTCCGTGCGCCGCTGCACGCACTGGCGATCGGCTACTTCGGCTCGATGCTGGTAGCCATGGTGACGCGGGTGACCCAGGGTCATTCGGGCCGGCCGATGCAGATGGGTGCGGTGCCGTGGCTGTGTTTCGCGCTGTTGCAAGTGGTGGTGCTGGTGCGCATCCGCGCCGAGTTCGGCGGCGATATGTACCTGTGGCTGGTGATTGCCGCGTACGGCTGGCTGCTGGCATTTTTGCCGTGGGTGTTGCGCTCGGCGTGGATCTACCTGACCCCACGGGTGGATGGCAAGCCCGGTTGAGCGGGCGACGGGGAGCGCTGTGGCGGCTGTCGCGGGGGCAAGTAATCACCCTGCATATGACGCAGATCAGTATCGACCCGTGCCATGCCTCATAACCTGAAAACTCAACCGGACCCATCCAGGGAGAAAGAATATGTCACGTTTGTTGTCCACTGCTCTTGCCACGGCCTCCCTGTTGTCGCTGGCCGTATGGATGGCGCCCGTCGCGGCCGCCACTAACGTAATGGCCGGTGACTTGGGCCCGCCACAAGGTGCGCCGATCGAGCTGAAGCTGGTTGATCCACCCGGCGTTCCCGCACCCATTCACCGCGATCATCCCGTCAAAGTGATCGTGCGCATCGAAACGAAGGAGCTCGTCAAGGAAATGGCCGATGGCGTGCGCTACGACTTCTGGACCTTCAATGGCACCACGCCGGGGCCGATGCTCCGCGTGCGCGAAGGCGACACGGTGGAGTTGCATCTGCGCAACGACCCCAACTCGCATATGGCACACAACATCGACATGCATGCGGTGATGGGGCCCGGTGGTGGCGCCGCCTCCACCATGACGCCGCCGGGGCATGAAAGCGTATTCACCTTCAAGGCATTGCGCGCCGGCGTGTTCATCTACCACTGCGCAACCCCGCCGGTGCCGATGCATATTGCCAACGGCATGTACGGACTGATCGTGGTCGAGCCGCCGGAAGGTTTGCCCAAGGTGGATCACGAGTACTACGTGGTGCAGGGCGATTTCTACACCACCGGCACCTATCACCAACCCGGCCTGCAGTCGTTCGACATGCAGAAGCTGGTGCTCGAGCAACCCACCTACGTGCTGTTCAACGGTCGCGAAGGCTCGCTGACCGGGGACAGCGCGCTGAAGTCGAACGCAGGGGACACCGTGCGCCTGTTCGTCGGCGATGGCGGACCGAACCTGGTATCGAGCTTCCACGTGATCGGCGGCATCTTCGACAGCGCCAACGTCGAGGGCGGTACCTTGCTCAACCACAATGTGCAGACCACATTGGTGCCGGCTGGCGGCGCGACGATGGTCGAGCTGAGCACACCGGTGCCGGGAACCTTGCTGCTGGTCGATCACTCGATCACGCGTGCCTTCATGCAGGGGGCGCTCGGCGAGATCAAGGTCAGCGGTGCCGCACAACCGGCGATCTACGAGAAGGGGCCCAGCGGCCCGTTCGCCGGCGCGACCAAGTCGGCGCCGCAAGCCAGCGCGCCGGTGCCTGCCAGGGATCCGGTGGCCGACGGCAAGCGCGTATTCAACCAGGTCTGCGCCGCCTGCCACCAGGGCAACGCCATGGGTTTGCCGGGCGCGTTTCCGCCGCTGGCGATGTCGGACTATCTGAATGCCGCCCCGAAGGGCGCCATCAATATCGTGCTGCACGGCCTCAGCGGCAAGATCACGGTTAACAACACGGGTTACGAGTCGGTGATGCCGGCACTCGGGCCGCAACTGAGTGACGACGAGATCGCCAATGTGCTGACCTACGTGTTGAACAACTTCAACAACAAGGGCGGCTCAATCAGTGCCGACGAGGTCAAGGCCGTGCGCGCGGCGGGCCCCACGAAGTGAGCGCGGGCCGATGGTGACGCCTGCGCGCGTCACCATCGGCTTCGCCCGCCGACCCGTGACGATGACGATTCGCCAGATCCTTTCGACGCTCATCCTGCTGTTGCTGGCGGCGGCCGCGAGCGCACAGGATTATCGGCGCCTTCCCGGCGGTGCGTTCGATAGTGCGCTGGCGATCGATGGACGCGCCGCGCATCTGAACATCGCCTCGTTCTACCTGCGCAGCGAGCCGGTCACGAATGCCGAGTTCCTGGCCTTTGTCATGCAGCATCCCGAGTGGCGGCGTGGCGAGGTTCCGAGCCTGCTGGCCGGACCGGACTACCTGAGCCACTGGCAGCGGCCGTTGCAACTCGGCGAGTCGATTCGGCCGGATCAGCCAGTCACCCATGTCAGCTGGTTCGCGGCCCGTGCGTACTGCGATAGTGAGCACGCGCGCCTGCCGAGCTGGTACGAGTGGGAATATGCCAGCGCGGCCGATGCGACGCGTTCGGACGCGCGACGCGACCCGCTGCGCAACCAGGCGATGTTGTCAGCCATCCAGACCCAAACCGGTAACCCTCCGGACCCGATCGGCAACCGACCGGCGAACTACTACGGCGCGCACGACCTGAATCGCCTGCTGTGGGAATGGACGGCTGACTACGCGGCGATGTTTCCGAACGCCGACTCGCGGGTGCCCGGTGGCGTCGCCAACCTGGCCTTGTGCGGCGGCTCCGCGCTGGCGTTTGCCGACAAGAATCAATACGCGCTGATGATGCGGGTTGCCGCCTTGAGCGCCCTCAAACCTGTCGATTCCGCGCCGCGGGTCGGCTTTCGATGTGTCAGGGATTTTCCGGAGGAGTAGTCATGCGCAGGCGATATGGATGGACGGCGATGTTGTTTTGCTTGCTGGTGGCGTTCGGTGCACGGGCAGCACCACCACGCTTGACCGAGCTGCTGACGGATTCGGTCTATGCGATTCCTGCCTTGCAGCTACGTGACCAGACGGGCCACGCGTTCGCCTTTGCGTCCCTGCGCGGGCAACCGCGCCTGGTCGGCATGTTCTACGGCTCGTGCCGGATGGCCTGCCCCCTCGAGATCGAATACCTGAAGAGTCTGCAGCACGCGGTGGCCGCCCAATCGACCACGCCCATCCCCGTCACCTTGGTGAGTTTTGATCCGGCCCACGACGACGTGACCATGCTGCAAAAGGTGGCCGACATGCACCATGTGCGGGCACCGCTGTTTGTACTGGCGCGGCCCGAGCAGGGTGACGAGGGCATGTTGGCCGGAGTACTGGGGATTGCCTACCGTCCGCTGCCTGCCGGCGGGTTCAGCCACAACGTCAAAGTTTCCCTGCTGGATGCCCAGGGGCGAATCGTGGCGGCCACGGACGCCTCCGGTGCGCCCGATCCGGAGTTTGTGAAGGCCGTGGTCGGGCTGCTCAAAAGACCCTGATCTCCGGCTTTCGCTTGACTCCAATCAAGTATTTCTTGATCTCATCGCCGCAAAATGGCACACCACCGCGACTGATCCGAGAACCGAGATCATCGATAGAACCCTGCTGCAGAAGGCGCAGAAAATGCTTCGCCCAGCGGAACGCTTTGGTGAATTGGAGCGACAGGGCTCTCGATAGTTAGCCGTCCAGGAACGCGCTTCGTCGGGCTCAACATCTCACATACGTTGCTCACCGTTTCAATGAAGCATGCATCACAGACATTCTGTGCACCCTTTTTTCCTCTTCGACTACAGGATCCTGTCTTGAACCTCAAGACCAACAACCTGACGATGGGCTTGGGCTTTTTCCTCCTCGGCGGATTGCCGCTGGCCGCCAACGCCTGTGCTACCTGCGGTTGCAGTCTGAGCACGGACGCGACGACCGGCTATTCGACCGGACCGGGTTGGCGCATCAACCTGGACGACACCTTCATCGATCAGAGCCAGTTGCGTCGTGGCAGCAGCAAGGCGACGCCGCAGCATGTGGTCGCTCAGCCGTCCGATCCGGCCGCTGGTGGCGGCGAGATCGAGAAGGGCACGTTGAACCGTTACATCAATCTGGGTGTGGCCTACCGGCTCAGCGCGGACTGGGGTTTCAGCATGCAGCTGCCCTACGTGCTGCGTGATCACACGACCTACGGTGATCAGGAGCAGCCCTACGCGCCAGCGCAAACGGCGTCGGACCAGGTCAGCGGCGCGCGCGTGTCCGGGATCGGCGACGCGAAATTGCTGGCCAGTTTTCAGGGCTTCCTGCCGACCCACAATCTCGGCATCCAGCTCGGCGTGAAGCTGGCCACCGGCGACTACGTTGGCGAAACCGAGGACGGCAACTTCGTCGGTCATCCGGTGACATTCCAGAACGGGCCCGAGATCGGACAGGCGCTGGATACCAACTTGCAGGCTGGCACCGGAAGCACCGACCTGATCGTGGGCGGTTACTACTTCGATGCTTCGTCAACGCCCAGTTCAGGCCGCGGTTTCGCAGCGGCTGGATACGCCCGGCGCTGACTATCAGCCAGGCAGTCTGATTAGCATAAGTTTGGGCCTGCGCTACGAGACGCATACGAACTGGGTGCCGCAGTCGCAATTGAGCCTGCAGCACAAGAGTGCCGACCAGGGCGCGTTGGCTGATCGGTCCGACACGGCCGGTACCGTGGCCTATCTGAGTCCGTGCATGAGCGCGACGCTGGCAAATAAGGTCCAGGCGTATGCCTTCGTGCAGCAGCACGCAGCGCAGGGTCTGGTTGTGCTCGGCTTCAGCCTCGATGTGCCTGATCAGGTCGGTGAAGTACGCGTGGTGGCGAAGATCCTGAGCTTTCCCGTGGGCTTGCTGGGCGACCCGCATGTTTCCGGCTATGGCCGTATCTGGCATCTGCCAGTGAGTTTCGTGATCGACCGCCATGCAGTCTGGTTGACGACAGCTGGAAGGACCGCCAGCCGGTATGGACGTCCGAACGACTGCAACGGATCGTAACGCCGCTGCTGCATCGCTACCACTGAAAATCGTCACGGGTGCCAACGGTGGAGGGAGTCAACATCGCCGATCCCGATTCAATCCGGTTCAGTGCACCAATGCCGTGCTCGGTGCTGGCACGAGCCAGCGAACCGCGAGAATCCCGAGTTCGTAGAGTAGGCACATCGGTATTGCGAGCATCATCATGGAGGTGATGTCCGGTGGTGTGATGACAGCGGCGATCGCAAACGCGCCGACAATGGCGTATCGCCTGCTGCTGCGCAGCCGAGCCAGGTCCACAACCCCGACCACCGCAAGGACCACTACCGCCACGGGCACCTCGAAACACAGACCAAAGGCAAAGAATATCAACACCACAAAATCGAGGTAGTGGGTGATGTCCGTCATCATCGACACACCTTGCGGTGTCACGGCGGCGAGAAACCGGAAAGCCGCCGGCAAGACCAGGAAGAAGGCAAACGCGCAGCCCATATAAAAAAGAATCAGTGAAGCAGCCAGCAAGGGGCGCGCCAGCCGCTTTTCCTTCGCGTACAAACCCGGACTCACGAATGCCCACAGCTGGTACAGGATCATCGGCATACTGATGAAAAGCGCAGTGAACAAGGCAAGTTTCAGCGGTGTCAGAAACGGGCTAGTCACCTCGGTAGCGATCAAGTGCGCACCTTGCGGCAAGCGGGAAACCAGTGGTGCGGCCAGCAGCGTATAGAGTTGGTTGGCAAACGGCACCAAGGTCAGCAATATCAGGAGCACGCACGCCATTGCCTTGAGTAGCCGGGTGCGCAGTTCGAGCAGGTGGGAGAACAGCCCCGATTGCAGAGCGTCGGCGGTACTGGCTTGCTCATGCGCGGTCATGTACGAGTTCCTCGGCGGCGTGGTCACGAGCGGACGACGTACTGGCGGCTGTGCTGGTCGAAGCGGGTACCAGAGGGATCTGACGCGAGGATTCGGGCGCGCCCGCGTCCTGCGATGACGGCGACGCCGCCAACCGGTCCAAGGTCTGGGCATCAAGCGACCCGCGAAGCTGTCCGATGGTTGCGTTGAGGCCTGCCTGCGCCGAGGCTACCTGCTTCGAGGCGTCCCGCGCCGCCTGTCCCAATTCGACAACTTGCAGCTCACGCTCTACTTCGGCACGGACACTGTTCCAGCCACCGCGCATCCGACGCATGATCGCACCGACGGTCCGCGCAGCGACGGGGAGTTTCTCCGGCCCGAGCACCACCAGGGCGATCAAAGCCAGCAGGATCAGCTTGCCAAGGTCCAGATCGATCATCGGATCGACCTATGACTTGCTGACGGGTTCGGGCTGCTCCTGCCGCACTGTGCTGTCAGCGCGCGGTACGTCAGCCTGCAAAGTATCCGGTGCCTTAGTGTTCGTGCCCGCCTCGTCCTCGCCACTCAGGCTCTTCTTGAACCCCCGAATTGCCGAACCCAAGTCCGGACCGACGTTGGTGATTCTGCGCGTGCCAAAGACCAGCATGATCACGACCAGAAGAATGATCAGATGCCAAATGCTCATTGGTAAGTCCTCAATGCAACTTTAGATAGAAGAAAAATCGGGAGCCCGCCTCGGACTGCCGTAGCGGTAGCCGCAGCGGCAAACTGAATGAGAGCGACCGGGGGGAAAACGTCGCGCGACCGATGCAGGTCAATGTCCATGCGTGCTCCCACCCGGCAGCGGGATCGAATCCCTCGGCTTGCCTGGACCAATCTGGTGCGGGACAACCTGGGAATGCTCAAGCAGGTCCGGATGCTCGTCGCCGGCAGCCGACTCCAGACCGGCACCCTGGGGCGGCGCCACACACGTCTTGGCCAAGGCAAACGCCGGCGAGCCTTTGGCGGGACAACCATCACTCAGCAAGGAGGTCATCGCCGGCGTCACGTTGGAAAATCGCATGAGTTCGCCGCCGTGTGTACGCACGAAGGCCGCTGCATCCCGGCGCTCGGCAAACGATGCAAACGTCGGCCCCATCAGTCCGCGCAACGGCTGCCATGCCACGTACCATGCGGTGCGCGCGTCGACAAACGTCTGCGCCTCGTTGGAGGGATGTTGCCAATTGATTCGGGCGCTGTCCTGCACCAGCAATTGCTGCAACCTCGCCTTGTTTTCCGGGTCCAGCACGTAGGCGAAGAAATCGCGGGTCGAGCCGAATTTCAAGGGTGCCTTGTAGCCTTGCACCCAGGCCTCGGCGCGAGGGCCTGGCCCGGCGTCGATATACATGCCGCAGACTGCGCAGGCATCGCCTTTGTGGATGTCACTCGCTGCCTGCGGCGGCGGTGCCTGACTGGTGCCGCAAGCCGTGAGCAACAAGGCAACCAGCGCCACCAGAAGCCATGCAGGGGTGGTGAAACGATCACCGTCGTTGCGCCGATGTGAGGTGTGAATGTTCATACTTCCTTCCGACGGAACAGGAACTGGGCCAGCGCAAAGGGAACGATGACCCAGAGCAGCATGGCCAGATAAAGCATCCATGGGCGATAAACGTGGGTCGCGGTCATCCCCATGAACAGCTCGTTGCCACTACCTGATCCCAGCGTGGTCAGGTTGATCAGCCGGAACACGTCGATCGGGTTAAGGTAGAGCAAGTGCGGAAAGAGTGACTGTTCCCACGGGCTGCCACCGCTGAAGACAAGGACGGCGAGCAGACAGAGATCGAAAATGATCACCGTGAGCAGCCAGCTCACCAGCGCCAGGCCCGCCGCTCGCGCCTTATCAGCGGTAGACACGCTGATCACGCTGGCCAGCGCGACGAAGCTCGCACCGAGCATCGACGCGCTCAGCACGAAATTGCCAATGCTGAGCCAGGCGGTCACGGTACGCGCCTCCGGTTGCATGATCTGGATGATTACCACCGCGACGCCAAAGCCCACCAAGGTGGCGGTGGCCAGCGCAGCGCAGTGACCCAGGAACTTGCCGGCGACCAGCTCGATTCGCGAGATCGGATAACTGAGTACCAGCAGCAAGGTGCCGTTGTCCTGTTCGCCGACCACCATGTCGTAGGCGATCAGCAGGCCAATCAGCGGGACCACGAAGGCTGCCAGCGTGGTCAGGCTGGCCAGAGTCGCTTCGAACGAAGTGAAGCCGACCTTGCCGGCCGCTGCCCCGCCGAAATAGGCAATGCTCAGCGCCAGCACGGCGAACAGGAGGGCCACGGCAATCGTCCAGCGATTGCGGAAATCGTCGCGAAACTCCTTCCCGGCGATGATCGCGATGCTGCTCATGGTGTTTGCTCCCTTTCCCGTTTGGTTCCCGCGCCAAGATAGTCATACAGGCGCGCTAGCGAGGCCTCCTCGACCACGATGTCCTCGATCGCCGGATGGGCGGCCAAACGTTGTAACAAATTCAGCTTGCCGCCTTCGGCGATCTGGATCGCGAACCGACCGTCGTGCCTGAGCGTGTGCAACAGGCCAAGTCCACGCAGCTCCTGCGCAAATGCGGCGGGATCGGCAGCTTCCTTCAGCTGCACCACGACCATGCCTGGGAGCCCCGACTGCCTGCGCAGCTCGCTGACGCTACCCGCGGCGAGCAGTTCTCCCTGACGCAGGATCAGCGCGCTGTCGATATGCGGCTCAAGCTCGGCCAGCACGTGCGAGGACACCAGCACGCTGTGCCCTTCAGTACGCAACTCGCCCACGATTTCGTACAGTTCCCGCGTGGCTTGGGGATCAAGGCCGGCGGTGGGCTCGTCCAACACCACCAACTCGGGTGATGCGAGCAAAGCCTGAGCCAGACCAAGGCGCTGTCGCATGCCTTTGGAATAAGTGGAAACCCGGCGATCCCTGGCGGCGTCCAGACCGACCCGCTTCAGCAGCTCGCCCGCTTGTTGCCGTGGTGCGCGTTTCAGGTCTGCCAGGTACTTGATCACCTCGTTACCAGTCAGGTTGCCGTAGAACGCGACGCTCTCGGGCAGATAGCCAATGCGGCGGCGCAGTGCAACAGCCTGGCCGCCCCACGGGGACTGGCCCAGGACCTCGACGCGACCGCTGGTGGGTTCGATCAGCCCCAGGATCAACTTGATCAGGGTCGACTTGCCGGCACCGTTGTGTCCCAGCAAGCCGACGACTTGGCCCATGGGTACAGTCGCCGAAACGCCGACCAATGCAGCGACGCCCTTGTACTGTTTGCCGAGCGAGGTAATGTCAATGGCGTGGGTCATGGGCTCTCGCTCGCAACTGTTCGGGGAGGC
>JALYXN010000016.1 GCA_030947085.1 Pseudomonadota bacterium
CCGACCCGCTCCGAAGGCGTGAGCGAGTTCATCGGCAAGATCGCGGCGGATCGTGGCCTGTCAGCTGCGCAGGTGGAGCAGGAATTCATTGCGACCGAGCGCCCCAGTTCGTTGATCAAGCGCCTCGCCACCGTGGACGAAGTGGCAAACCTTGCGGTGTATCTCGCCTCCGAGCAGGCCTCCGCCACGACCGGCGCGGCGATGCGAGTGGATGGCGGCATGGTGCGTTCGGTGGTTTGAAAAAATGGCTCTACCTCAGATCGTGTGGGTGATTTCTAGACCTTGGCAGCCTCTGGATATAGATCCAGGTCACTGAGATGGAAGTAAATGGCGTTGCGGAAGCGATCCTTGTTGTGGAATCCGCGGCTGAGCACCTGATCAGCTTGATGCGAGCATTGATGCTTTTGGCACCGCCGTTGTTGGCGTGCAGAATGATGGCGTTGAGGATGCCCCACAGGTGCGTCTTGATCATTTGGGCGTCCTTCTTGACCGGCGCCCATCGGCAGCGGGTCGCCCTCGCCAGTCAGCGCCTCCAGCCCTTCTCGGCCCACATGCGGCTGACATAGCCCCACAGGGTCATACGCGATATGGACAGCAGCGCGGGGCATGCGTGCAATGGTAGGATATGAGTTATGAGGCCCGGTGGGCTGGCACGGTGGTCGGCGGCGCCTGCGACGGGGTCTTTAAGAGCTCGGAATTTGGATCAACGCCAACTTTCCCAGCATCTTCTTCAAAAACTCTACTTTGACGCTGGTTCTGACTCCTCTCTTTCTCGGGCGGCGTTGGCGCGAAGTCGGGTGCCTGCACCGCAGACTTATCCATCTTCGCACTCGCAGGGAACACGCTGACGTCAGCTTTCCTGTGCTTCCTCTGTTGGCCTCGGGTCGGGGCATCCCCTATCCATTCACCCGATCGAATAAAGAGGAATTTCACCTTGATGAACCAAGAAAAACCTGTCTGGCTGATTACCGGTTGCTCTACCGGTTTTGGGCGTGAGCTGGCCAAGCTGGTGTTGGCGCGCGGTTGGCGCGCGGTCGTCACCGCACGTGATCCGGCAAAAGTGGCCGATATTGCCGCCGGCCAGGGCGACCGGGCTCTGGTGCTGCCGCTCGATGTCACCAATCGTGAGCAGATTCATGTTGCGGTGGCCGAAACCATGGCCAAATTTGGACGCATCGACGTCCTCGTCAACAACGCTGGCTATGGCTACCTGGCCGCCATCGAAGAGGGCGAAGACGACGCCGTGCGCGCGTTGTTCGAGACCAACGTATTCGGCCTTGTCGACATGACCAAAGCCGTACTGCCCGTCATGCGCAAGCAGCGCAGTGGCTTGATCGTCAACGTCTCGTCCATTGGCGGCATTACCAGTTTTGGCGCGACCGGCTATTACCACGGTACCAAGTACGCCGTCGAAGGGATGTCGGAATCACTGGCGCAGGAAGTCAAACCGTTGGGCATCGATGTACTGATCGTCGAGCCGGGCCCGTTCCGTACCAACTGGGCCGGTGCGTCGATCCAGCAGTCGGCGGTTGTCATCGACGACTATGCCGATACGGCGGGCGTGCGTCGCAAGCAGACCGCTGAACGCAGTGGCAGCCAGGCCGGCGATCCAGTACGCGGCGCTCAGGCGATCATCGATGTGGCGCTGTCCGACACTCCGCCGTTGCGTCTGGTGCTGGGCGAGGTAGGACTCGAACTGGTCCGCAAAAAGCTCGATTTCATGCGGCACGATTTCGACACTTGGGAAGCGACCACGCTGGGTTCGGACTTTCCGCAAAACGAGCGGTAAGCGAAGCTGCGAGAAGGCGGCATGAGCGCATCTGCTCCGGTCGCCTTCTTCCGATTGGGCCCCACGTTGAAGTCGTGGGCCTGGGCGGCTAATTGGCCAAGGCAGTCAGCACGCAAACAACCACGCTTGAGCAAAACCGGGCGAAGGCCGTAGCACCGAGAACGCCACCCCGAACAGCTGCGGATACGCACACTGGACGGGCGGTTGCCGTTCGGCAAGGTGATCGTCGCCATCGCCAACAAGCATGCCCGACAAATCTGGACAATGCTCGCCCACGACGTGGACTGCGACCCGCGTGCTTGCCTCAACTATTCGATGCGCCGGCAAACTTCTACGAAGGACACGGCCCACGCGGCCTGATAACAACGTTACGTTCAAACGTCAGCGCGACTTGGTAGACAACGGTCCAGCCCGACCCGGAGAGAACCTGACTAGCCAAGTGGACGTCCAAACGGTGTACCGGGGTGATTCCGGGCACAGACAGTATGAAAGAATGAGGTCTTCGGTTGCGGTTTATATAAAGGTCCGGGTTATCGGCATCGACTCAGCAAGACCGATTGCGGAATGCAGCCTGATATTCGCTGGATCCGCGCGGCGCTGACACGCAGCATGCAACACCGGACACCACCATCACCGGCAGTCGCCTGAAAGCCCACGGCAAAAGAGTCATGCGCCCGGGGTTGACTGGAAGTCTCTTATGGAATTGTTAGACCGATGCATCGCGGAAGGCACGCAACACGGCATTGATGCGTGTTTGATAGCCAGGACCCTGCGCCTTGAACCACTCCAGCACGTCCTGCTCCAAGCGCAAGGAGATAGCCGCTTTAGGTGGTTGCGGATTGAGGCCACGGCGGACGACGCCGCGCATAACATGACCGATATCAGCCTCCGGATGCTCGGGAGTAACCGACACCGCCGCTTTGGACTTGAGCCGAGTCCAGTCAGTTTTTGACCGCGTCGAAGAAGATTTGCGTTTCGGGGCGGGTCGCTTGGCGGAAGGAGATGATGCGGATTTCATGGGCGGTCTCCGTGTGGACGATTGAGACGGGAACACCGGCAAGTAACCCTAGGGTGACAAAGCGCTGTTCGCTGTAGGAGAACCGGTCGTCCTCGAAGGTGAAGGTCAAGCTACCGAAGACACCGGACGCATCAACAAAGTCGAGCCCGTGCTGCTTGATATTGAGTGAGCGCTTACGCTCTGACCAAGTGAACTCCATTGACAAAGTGTATATACAAATTGTCATGCGCGCAAGATGGTTGGTGCAGCGGCCTAACGAAGTTGTAGAAAAATTTCCTCCGGTCTTGCTTCAATAGACTCACGCGAACAAGTGGTGATCGCGATGGCACGTTACCGACACATCGACATGAGTCCTCGGCTGTTGCCCGTCGACCTGCAGGCGCAAAAACGCCGGCAAGTTGCGCTCGGCACTGGCCACGACAATCGAGCGCCTGGGCGCCAAAGGCACGCCGATCAAGCGCAACCTGACCGACCCGGAGAGTGCCACGCTCAAGAGTGGTCACGGCTTGGTGCAGGGCTACATGGGCGTCGCCGCGGTCGATGTCGCGCATCAGGTGATCGTCGAAGCGCAAGCGCACAGCACCCCGCAAGAACACGACCTGCTCAAGCCGGTGATAGACGGTGTGCGTGACCACTTCACAGCCATCGGTGGGGAGGGCGCAGTCGATGGCGCCGCTTACCTGGCGGATGCCGGCTACAACAGCGAACGCGGATTGAAAGACTTAGCCACCAATCATATCGACGGCTATATCGCGGACGGCAATATGCGCAAGCGTGACCCACGCTACGTCTACGCCAGCGCGCACAAATCACCAAGCAAGGCGAAGTTCTTCCAGCCCAAACACTTCACTTTCGACAGCGAGCCATGCACCTGCGTGTGCCCCGCCGGCAAGACCCTCGAACTCAGCAGCGCCAACGCCATCATCAATGGGCGCAAAGCCACCGTGTTCAAAGGCACGGCGGCAGCGTGCGCGGCCTGCCCGCTGCGCAGCCGGTGCCTGCGCAAGCCGGGTGTCACCGGCGTGCGCCAGGTCGCCTTTTTTGAGGGCTCGGTAGCGAGCAAGCTGCCCAACCCCCATTGCCGTGCGATGCGCGAAAAGATCGACAGCCCCGAAGGCCGCGCGATCTATGCTCACCGCATGGGGCTGATCGAGCCGGTGTTCGGCCATATCCAGCAACGCGGCCAGCGACGCTTCACGCTGCGTGGCCAAGCCAAGGTCGACACACAGTGGATGCTGTATTGCATCGTCCACAACGTGGCCAAACTGCAGCGCTACGGCAAGCTGCCCGCGTAGGCCGAAGAATGCCCGCGAAACACGCATCATATGGCCGTCTGGCCGGCCAAAATCCGTGCGTCAGCGATAGGCCAAAAGCGAGCGAAGGTTTGCATGCCGGTGAAACAAAAAGTCCGCCGGGGGTGACGGACTCATTTACAGCTCACAAATGGGTTTTCTACAGCTTCAACGCTGGAGTTAAGCGGCGGCGAAGCCGTCCGCCTTGAACGGATTGTTAGCGCGCCCGTCACCCCAGTGGCACGCCATTTTTGTCAAGACCTTTAGATGCTAGAAACTTGTGTGCGTAGTCCAACGCAGCAGTGTGTCCGTTGTCTGCGGCCAAGCAAAAGTATAGGTGAGCCTGCTGATTGCTCTGCTCAACGCCGGATCCCGTAAGAAACAAGCTTGCTAAGTTAAAAGCAGCATCTGCATGCCCATTCTCTGCTGCTTTCGCGAACCAGGTTGACGCTGCGGCCGAATCCTTTTTCACGTGGGTTCCGGTGCTGTACATGACGCCAAATTGTATTGCGCGCGTACATGGCCATTCTCTGCGGCAGAATGAAACATCTTATAGGCCATCTCCAAATCGCGGGAGACACCACCTTGCCCGTTGAGGTACATGACCCCTAGGTTGTATTGGGAAGTGAAATCCTCATCATCAATCTTAGCTGGAGGTTGCTGAGGCGCCTCATACTTCCCTAGCTCAATGACTTGGTCTAGTT
>JALYXN010000037.1 GCA_030947085.1 Pseudomonadota bacterium
GGGTCAGCAATTCTTCAAAAGCCAGCCGCTGCTGCGCTGGATGCTGGCCCAGCGTCAACAGCCCGAGATGCGCATCCGGCGGCGGCCGGTGGACATACAACAGCGCGTCGCGGAGCGAGGTCAGCCCCTGTTCGGCGCACAAACCTGGCGGGATAAGCTCCAGACTCTCCGCCGCTGGCAACAGTGCCAGCGCCTTGCCGACCACGCTGGCGAGACGTTTGGTGCCCAATCCTTCGGTGGTCGGATAGATCGGGCTCAGCAACTCATCGACCGTTGCCGCGCCGTCGCCACTGAGGCGCTGGTACTCGGGGTGAACCATCTCCAGTCCGTGCGCCCCATGACGTACTTCGCCATAGCAAAGCACGCGCGAGCCGACGCTCAGTTGCTCCGCCTGCGCCCGATTGAAGTGGAAAAAACGCAGCAGCAACGTCTGCTGGCTGGCATCGCCAATGGCCACTTTCAGCTGTGGCCGGTAGCGAAACCCGCGCTCGATCGCCTCGACCACTCCCTCGACCTGCGCCGGCTCGCCGATGCGCAGATCGGAGATCGCGATGACCCGGGTCTTGTCCTCGTAACGAAGCGGCAGATGAAACCAGAGGTCCTGTACCCGCTCCAGGCCCAGGCGCGCCAGTGACGCGGCGAGCGCCGGTCCGACTCCCGACAGTGAGCTGACCGGCGCGAGGCCGGCATCGTTGCCCAGAACGGGTGCAGCGCGGGACATGCGGGTGACCATGACATAAGCCTACCGGAGCACGGCCTGTTCTCGTAAGCGGCGCAGCGGTAATAAGTGTGGGCGATGACCGCAGCAGGTACTCAGATGAGCCTGATCAGTGCCGCTACGGCGCCAAAACCATGATCGCGTCGATCTCCACCTGCGCCGCTTTCGGCAGCGCAGACACCCCGATGGTGGAACGCGCCGGATAGGGCTGCTCGAAATAGTCGGCCATCACCGCATTGACCGCGTTGAAGTTGGCCAGATCTGTCATGTAGATACCGATGCGCACGATGTCCGAAAGCGTGCCGCCCGCGGCCTTCGCCACCGCATCGAGGTTGTCGAAAACACGCCGCGTCTGCATCGTGATGTCGCCTTCGACCAGCGAACCGCTAGCCGGATCAAGCGGAATCTGGCCTGAAAAATAGACCGTGTTTTCGATCCGTACGGCTTGCGAATACGGGCCGATGGCGGCGGGCGCCTGCTCGGTGGCAATCGTGCTTCGGGACATGGGATTTCCTTCGGAACCGGGAGTGGCAAGCCTATCGCGTCGTCAGCGGGAAGCATACGGTCTGGGCACCGCGGCCTCGCCACATGATCCCTCCCAAGGCAACCTCATAGCGGATAGCGATAGGCCCCGCTGACCACGCCGGTACGACGTACACGGCGAATCACGTCAGCCAGATGCTTGCGGCTCCCTACCTCGATGGAAAAAAGCAAGGTCGCCGCCGATGCATCGCGTTCGACATATTCCACGTTCTCGATATTCGAGTCGGCCGCGGCAATGGCCGCCGCGATGGTGGCAAGTACGCCGGGACGATTAATCACCTCGATGCGCAACTCGGCACGATAATCGCCCTTTACACCACGATCCCATTCGATGCCCACGCACCGCTCCGGCGATTTGCGCAGCTCGACGACGTTGGGACACTCCTCGCGATGCACCACGATGCCCTTGCCCGAGGAGAGATAACCCACGATCTCGTCACCCGGCAGCGGATGGCAACAATTGGCGAAAGTGAGCACGCCCCGTTCGGCGCCGGTAATGCGGATCTTGTCGTAGGAGCGGGACGCGGACAGCGTCGTTGCGTCGACCTTCTTTCGACGCGAACCCAGCAGTTGGGTCGCTACCATGTCCGGCATCCGGTTACCCAGAGCAATATCCGCCAGCAACTCCTCCAGCCGTTTGAATTTCGACTTGGTCAGAAACCGGTCCAGCGTATGCGCCGAAATGCTGTCCAGATTGCTGCCTTGCGCGTCCAGCGCGCGGTCCAGCATGCGATGCCCGAAATCCACCGCGTCCTCGTGCTGCATGTGTTTCAGATACTGCCTGATCGCGGTGCGCGCCTTGCCGGTGACCACCACCTCCAGCCACGCCGGATTCGGCACCGCCGATGGCGCGGTGATGATCTCCACCTGTTGCCCGGACTCCAGTCGGGTGCGCAACGGCAACAGCTTCTTGTCGACGCGCGCAGCGACGGCGTGATCACCGACGTCGGTATGCACCGCATAGGCAAAATCCAGCGCCGTGGCATTGCGTGGCAGGGAAAGGATGTCGCCACGTGGCGTAAACAGATAGACCTCGTCCGGAAACAGGTCGATCTTCACGTTTTCAATGAATTCGGTCGATGAGACCGTGTTGGCCGAACTGTCGACCATCGAGGACAGCCATTCGCGAGCGCGCGCCTGGGCGCTGTTGGCCGGGCCGCTGTCGGTCTTGTAGGCCCAGTGGGCGGCGACGCCGCGCTCGGCCACCGAATCCATTTCGGCGGTACGGATCTGCACCTCGATCGGCGCACCAAACGGCCCCAGCAGCACGGTATGCAGCGACTGGTAACCGTTGGCCTTGGGAATCGCGATGAAATCCTTGAACCGGCGATCGACTGGCTTGTATACCGCGTGCACTACGCCAAGCGCCATGTAACAGCTCATCGCACTATCCACGACCACCCGGAATCCGTAGACGTCCATCAGCTGGGTGAAGCTCTTGTGCTCGCTGCGCATCTTCGAATAGATGCTCCAAGGCGACTTGATCCGGCCGACCACTCTGGCCGGCAACTGGTCGCTCGCCAGCCGCGATGACAATTCCGTTTCGATCTTGCCCATCGCTTCGCGACGGTTGCCGATAGCGGCCCGAATGCGCTCGCTGATCACCCGATAACGATCGGGGTAGAGCGCACGAAAGCCCAGGTCCTGCAACTCGGCCTTGAACTTGTTCATGC
>JALYXN010000048.1 GCA_030947085.1 Pseudomonadota bacterium
GATCTACGTCGAGCACCCGGCACTTGAGACAGATGTATAACATGGTGAAAGTTAAGACGCACTCGCATGTCACCAAGACGTGAAGTATGTCCGGGCAGGCGTGATCTCGAGCACAAAAAAGGCCATGTCAGAGGACACGGCCTTTTTGCTGACGAAACGCCGACGGTGAAGGTCAGCGGCCTAGGAGCCTGTCGGGTTTTGGTGGTCGAGGCGAGAATTCGCCTGTGCGAGAACAGATTCCTGACGGTTCGCCGGTCCATAGTGGTTCCATGGACCAAGAATCGGCGGGGATATGGACCGCACAGGCGGATTCGCAGACCGGCCAACCAAAGTCCGACAGACTCCTAGATAGCCTGCGCCGGATGCGCGTAAGAGATGGGCGACGTTGCGGGATCGTCCTGATAGCTGACTTCTTCCCACGCCGAGGTATCCGCCATCAAGGCGCGCAGCAGCTTATTGTTGAGTTCATGGCCGGACTTGTGCGCGTCATAGGCGCCAATCAGGCTGTGGCCGAGCAAATAGAGATCGCCGATGGCATCGAGAATCTTGTGTTTGACGAACTCGTCCTCATAGCGCAGGCCGTCTTCGTTGAGCACGCGGTAGTCATCCAGCACCACCGCATTGTCCATCGAGCCACCGAGCGCAAGGTTGTGCTCGCGCAACATCTCGATATCGCGCATGAAACCGAACGTGCGCGCACGACTCACTTCCTTGACGAAGGAAGTGGTCGAAAAATCGATTTCGGCACGCGAGGTGCGCTTGCTGATGATCGGATGATTGAACTCGATCGAGAAACCGACCTTGAAACCTTCGAAGGGATCGAAACTGGCCCACTTTCCGCCCTCTTCGATCTTGACGTGCTTCTTAATCCGAATGAAGCGCTTCGCCACGTTCTGCTCTTCGATCCCTGCCGACTGCAACAGGAAGACGAACGGGCCGGCACTGCCGTCCATGATCGGGACCTCGGGAGCCGACAAGTCGACGTAGGCATTGTCGATGCCCAAGCCGGCCATCGCCGAAAGCAGATGCTCGACCGTGGACACTCGAACGTCGCCGTTGACCAACGTGGTCGACAGCCGCGTATCGCCGACGTTGTCCTGACGGGCACGAATATCGACCGGCGGATCGAGGTCGGTACGGCGAAACACGATGCCGGTGTTCGGCGCTGCAGGACGCAAGGTCATGTAGACCTTGTCGCCGGTATGCAAGCCGACACCCGTCGCGCGGATGATGTTTTTAAGCGTACGCTGCTTGATCATTGTTGTTGGTACCTGTGTAGGCAGCAGCCAATTCGGAACGAATGCTAACACAGTTTTAACCTGCGATAAAAGCAAACCGCACCGTACAGTATAATTTAGCCTTTATGTTCCTTTCATCATTGAAAGCGACATGCCGTCCTGGCCAAATCCCGACACTTTGGCAAAATGACACGACCCCTCGCGCCTGGGACGGGAATCCGGCGCGGGGGTCGGGCTGGCCGTTGGGATCGAGCCCCAGTGGCTGGCCATGCATCTTCCTGACGCATAGTCCTGACATTGGTTGATTAGACCGCCGCCAACTTCAATGCTCAAACGATTCAACAATGACCCGTCGATCCGCTAGACGTTCCCTCGCACTGAATCTCCTGCGTATCCCATACCTGCAGCATTAGTCAGCCTGGCGACGAAGGAACGCCGGAATGTCCAGGTAGTCGATGCTTGGCTCGGCATGCTTTGTCTGCGCCGCCGGCTCTGCGCGGCTATGGCTGCTCACCGACCGGTCGGGCTCTGCATAGTCGACGACCTCGTTGCCGGTACCCGTACGCAACACCACCGGGCGCGGCCGCATCTGGACCTGCTGGGACTCGACCATGCGGATCGGCGGCTGCTGACGCGAAGCGACCGCCCGGTTCAAGCCGGTGGCGACCACGGTCACGCGCACGTTGTCCTTCATCTCCGGGTCGAGTGATGTACCGATGACCACGGTGGCGTCCTCGCTGGCGAAGTCGTGGATGATCCGGCCAATTTCGTCGAACTCGCGCATGGTCAGATTGGTGCCAGCCGTGACATTGACCAGGATGCCGCAGGCGCCGTTGAGGTTGACGTCTTCCAGCAGCGGATTCTTGATCGCCGCCTCGGCCGCTGCCTGCGCACGGTCATCGCCACTTGCGGTGCCCGAGCCCATCATGGCCAGGCCCATTTCGGACATCACCGTGCGCACGTCGGCAAAGTCGACGTTGATCAGGCCCGGAGCCGTGATCAGGTCGGCGATGCCCTGCACGGCACCTTGCAAAACGTCGTTGGCGGCTTTGAACGCATTCAGCAGGGTGACATCGCGACCGAGCACATTGAGCAGCTTCTCGTTCGGTACCGTGATCAGCGAGTCCACGTGCTGGGACAGATCCTCAATGCCCTTCTGCGCCACCTGCATGCGGCGACGACCTTCGAATGGGAACGGCTTGGTCACCACCGCCACCGTGAGGATGCCCTTTTCCTTGGCCAGCTGCGCCACCACCGGCGCCGCACCGGTGCCCGTGCCGCCGCCCATGCCGGCGGTGATGAACACCATGTCGGCACCTTCGAGCATCGCCTCGATCCGCTCCCGATCTTCGAGCGCGGCCTGACGACCCACTTCCGGATTGGCTCCGGCACCGAGACCCTTGGTGACATTGGCACCGAGCTGCAGATGAGTGCGCGATCCACACATGCCCATGGCCTGGGCGTCGGTATTGGCAACGATGAATTCCACGCCTTCGATATTGGCGTTCAGCATGTGGGCCACGGCATTTCCGCCGCCGCCGCCGATGCCGATGACTTTGATGACTGCATTTGGTGCGAGGTTATCGATTAGTTCAAACATTTCCCGTCCTCCGTAGAGTTATTGTCGTTGTTCCCGGATACCGCGCCTGCAGCATCCGGGTGGTGGGCCGCTTCCATCTGCCCTGGGTGATGCATCCGGCACCACCTGTGAAAAAGCCTGGTGTCTCGTCTAGAAATTCTTGGTCAACCAGTTGCGTAGTTGTCCGACCAGCCCGCCCATGCTGCCGCCGCTCCCACTACCCAGTCGGGTGCCGCCAGCGCGGGAACCGTGCAGCAGCAAGCCGACGCCAGTGGAATGCAGCGGGCTGGATACCACGTCACCCAGTCCATCGATCTGCTGCGGAACGCCCAGACGCACCATCTTGTGAAAGATCTCCTCAGCCAGCTCCAGCGCGCCTTCCATTTTCGACGCGCCGCCGGTCAGCACCACGCCGGCAGCGACCAGATTTTCGTAACCGGAGCGGCGCAACTGGTCCTGCACCATCTCGAAGATTTCCTCGTAGCGGGCCTGCACGCTTTGCGCCAGCGACTGCCGCGCCAGCCGCCGCGGTGGTCGATCGCCGACGCTGGGCACCTGGATCGTCTCTTCGGCATGAGCCATGCCGGCCAGCGCGCAGGCGTACTTGATCTTGATTTCCTCGGCATGCGCGGTCGGCGTGTGCACGCCTTGCGCGATGTCGCCGGTGACGTTGTCGCCACCCACCGGCAGCGAAGCGGTGAAGCGGATCGAGCCATGCGTGTAGATCGCGATATCGGTCGTGCCGGCGCCAATGTCGACCAGGCACACGCCCAGCTCGCGTTCGTCCTCGGTCAGCACCGAACGTGCGCTGGCGAGTGCCGAAGGCACCAGTTCGTCCACGGTCAGGCCGCAGCGCTGGATGCACTTGGTCACGTTTTGCACCGCCGCTGCCGCGCCGGTGACCAGATGGACATTCGCCTCCAGCCGCACACCGCTCATGCCGATCGGCGAGCGGATGCCGTCCTGACCATCGATGCGGTATTCCTGCGACTCCTTGTAAAGCACCTTGCGATCGGCCGGAATCGCCACCGCGCTGGCCGCTTCCAGCACCTGCTCCAGGTCCCCGGCGGTAACCTCGCGGTCGCGGATGGCGGCGTTGCCATGCGAGTTGCGTGTTTCCAGGTGACTGCCGGAGATCGAGGCGTAAACCGAGCGAATGTCGCAGCCGGCCATCAACTCGGCTTCCTCCACGGCACGCTGAATCGAGTGCACGGTCGACTCGATATCGACCACCGAACCTCGCTTCATGCCGCGCGACACGTGCGTGCCGATACCGATCACCGTGATCGGCTCACCGGGCTCGTACTCACCGACGATGGCGACGACCTTGGAGGTGCCGATATCGAGTCCGACCACCAGCTGTTTTTCGTTCCGGGTCTTCATGTTCGGGGCGAACCTCCAGCGTTGGTGGCGGCCACGGCGGGCCAGCGCACGGCGAATCCATTGGTGTAACGAAGATCGGCGTAAGCGAAGCCGTCGGTGTGTCCGGCGATCAGTTGCGGATAGACGTCGAGAAAGCGATGCAGCCGTCGGCCGGCCTGATCACGATCGCCGATCACGATCAACGCGCCGTCACCGGTGTTGATGCTCCA
>JALYXN010000051.1 GCA_030947085.1 Pseudomonadota bacterium
GTCAGACAGTTGACGCATTCAAGCCGGCTTGTCGAGCGTTCCCGGGCTATCGCTGGTGGCCTTCCATTCCGGCTTGCGCTGCGGACTGGCGGCCTCCAGTGCCTTGCGCACGCCAAGCGTGTCGTAATCCGTCCCGTAAACCAGCGAACCCGGTTGCTGGCGCCAGGATTCTTCCAGGGTGCCGTCATCGACCGGATCGAAGCCCAGTTCGTCGATCAGGCCGGCAACACGCGACTTGGCTGCGTCATCGTCGCCCGCGTACGGCAGTGCGATGCGATCCGAGCTGCCGGAGGGCTTGCCTTTGGTGCCCAGATGATCGGCGTAGATATTGTTGAAGGCCTTGACTACCGGACGCCCGAGCTGCTGCGCCACCCAACGGCTCTCGGCCAGCCCGAGCTCGATGCCGTCGATACGGCCATCCCGCTGCTGCGGGTAGTAGTTGCAGGTATCGATGACGACCACCGATTCCGGCACCCCTTCGAACAGCCCGATGCCCAAGTCCGGCACATTGCGCATGGGGATGGTGACCACCACCACGTCGTCAGCGTGCGCCGCTTGCTCCGCGGTCACCGCCGTGGCGCCGGTCTGTGTGGCCACGTCTGCAAGCGTGTCCGGGCCGCGCGAATTGGCGATCGAGACTTCATGCCCGAGTTCGGTAAAGCGCCTGGCCAGCACGCTGCCAATGTGTCCTGCGCCGATGATGCCTATCTTCATTCTGCTACCTCAATATGTGGAATCAAGTCTCGCCGGCCGATGTGGACACGGCAGACCATCTTTTGTGCAACCTCTGGACCGACGAGCGCCGGTACAATGGCGCGATGAAAGTCCAAGCCTCCCTGATCCGGTGTAACCAGCACGTGTGGCTGTTGTGAACACGCTGGCCGACCGCATCGATGCGATCCTTCCGCAGACGCAATGCGAGCAGTGCGGGCATCACGGTTGCCGTCCGTATGCCGAGGCCATCGCACGCGGCGAGGCGCCGATCAATCGCTGTCCGCCGGGTGGAGAGATTGGCATACGCGCGCTGGCCGACCTGCTGGGTCGCCCCGCGTTGCCATTGGATCCTTCCCATGGCGTGGAGAAGCCTCGAACCCTGGCGCGCATCGTCGAAGCCGACTGCATTGGCTGTACCAAATGCATTCAGGCCTGCCCGGTCGATGCTATCGTGGGCGCGTCGAAGCTGATGCATACAGTCATCGCCGACGACTGCACCGGCTGCGAACTTTGTGTGCCCACCTGTCCGGTCGACTGCATCGTGTTGCTGCCGATGCCGACGCAACAGATCGACCAGGCCCATGCCGATGCCGCCCGCGACCATTTCCAGCGGCGCGAAAGTCGCCTCGAGAAAATCCGGCGCGAACGGGAAGCCGAGCTGGCGGCACGCAAGGCCGACGTCGACAGCGCTGCAGCGCGCAATCCGGTGCTTGAAGCACTCGCGCGCGCCAAGGCGAGGAAACGGGAGCCCAAGCCATGAAACGTGCCGACGTCGTCGACATGTTCACCCGTCTGCGCGAGCTCGATCCGCACCCCACCACCGAGCTCAACTACACCACGCCGTTCGAGCTGCTGGTGGCGGTGGTGCTGTCGGCGCAGTCGACTGACGTTGGCGTCAACAAGGCGACCCGAAAACTCTACCCGCTAGCGAATACGCCGCAAGCTATCCTTGAGCTGGGCGAGAACGGCCTGAAGCACTACATCAGCACGATCGGCCTGTTCAACGCGAAGGCGAAAAACGTCATCGCCCTGTGCCGCCTGCTGCTCGAACGGCACGACGGCGAGGTCCCGCAAACACGTGAGGCGCTTGAGGCGTTGCCGGGGGTCGGACGCAAGACCGCCAACGTCGTGCTGAATACGGCCTTCGGCGAGCCGACCATCGCCGTGGATACGCACATTTTCCGTGTATCCAACCGTACCGGCCTGGCTCCGGGCAAAGACGTGCGAACCGTCGAGGACAAACTGGTCAAGGTGATTCCCGCCGAGTTCCGCCACGACGCGCATCATTGGCTGATCCTGCATGGCCGCTACGTCTGCAAGGCGCGCAAGCCCGACTGTCCGCACTGCGTCATCCGCGACCTGTGCCGTTACCAGGACAAGACCGCCGCCGAGTGATGCAGGGAATCGCTCAAGCTGGCAGCTGTGCCCGTTCCAGCGCGGCGACATGGCGCTCCAGTCGCGGCCCGAGATAGCAATGCGAGCCGCACGACAGCAGACCGACTTTGCCGAACGCGCGCAGATACCAGGCCGGCGTCCGCGATACGAAGCCTTGATGATCGCCAGCGACATCGTCGCGCGTGGTGTAGACCTCCAGAAATGCCACCCCTTCGAGCATTTCACCGATGCCTTGCAGGCCTGCCCGCAACTCCCCCGGCTTGAGGTAATGCAGCACGTCGGTGCACACGATCAGATCGAAACGATGCTCGAAACGCAGGTGCTCAAGCTGGCCGAAGCGCAGCAGGCCGATATTCCGGCTGCGTCCATAGCGCTCGACCACGTACTCGCTCGCGTCCAGACCGCGATAGGTGATGCCGGGGCGCAGGGAGCGCAGCGGCGCACGCCATGGTGCCTCGCCGCAACCCACATCGAGCACGTGGCGAATCGGCCGACCCAGGTAGTACTC
>JALYXN010000052.1 GCA_030947085.1 Pseudomonadota bacterium
AATTGCGCGCCTCACCCATCGGCAGCGTGCCACGCATGCGCAGCTTTCATGTGGTGGGCATGTTCGAGCTGGGCATGCAACAGTTCGACTCCGGCCTCGCGCTGGTCAACATGAGCGACGCGGAAAAACTCAACGACCTCAGCGGCCCCACCGGTATCCGGCTACGCCTGGATGACTTGTTCAACGCGCGCCCGGTCGCCACCGAACTGGCCGATAAACTCGGGCAGGTCTATCGCGTGCAGACCTGGATGGATACCAACGCCAATCTGTTCGCCGCGTTGTCGATGGAAAAGATGGTGATGTTCATCATCCTGTCGCTGATCATCCTGGTCGCGGTGATCAACCTGATCTCGATGCTGATGATGCTGGTGACCGACAAGCAGGCGGATATCGCGATCCTGCGCACGCTCGGCGCCACCCCGCGCAGCATCATGGGCATGTTCATGGTGCAGGGGGTGCTGGTAGGTTTTGTCGGTATTGGATTCGGTGTGGGCTTCGGCACGCTGCTGTCGTGGAAACTGCCGGGCATCATCAAGTGGATCGAGCACACCTTCCACGTGACCTTCCTGTCGCCGGATGTCTATTACATCAGCGAGGTGCCCAGTCGACTGGACTGGCACGATGTCGGCTGGGTCGCGCTGCTGACCTTTACCTTCTCGCTGCTGGCGACCCTTTATCCCGCGTGGCGCGCCTCGCGCACGCAACCGGCGCAGGCGCTGCGCTATGAATGAGACCCGCACCATGTCGCCAAGTGAAAACGTGCTGCGTGCCAGCCAGGTTGCCAAGACGTATGACGAGGGTGGTCTGCGCACCGAGGTGCTGAGTGATGTGAGCTTTACCTTGAAGCGCGGCGAGACGATGGCGATCGTGGGCGCCTCCGGTTCCGGCAAAAGCACCTTGCTGCACCTTATCGGCGGGCTGGACACGCTCACTTCCGGTGAGGTGGAGGTGGACGGCCGCGTGCTGTCGACGCTGTCCGACGCCGAGCGCGGCCGGGTACGCAATCGTTCGCTGGGTTTCATCTATCAGTTCCACCATTTGCTGCCTGAGTTCACGGCGCTGGAAAATGTATGCATGCCGCTGCTGATTCGCGGCACCGCCATTCCCGAGGCCGAAAAGCAGGCTTCTGTCTTGCTGGAACGGGTGGGGCTGGCCTCGCGCACCCACCACAAGCCGTCTGAATTGTCCGGTGGCGAGCGGCAGCGTTGTGCCGTCGCCCGGGCGCTGGTGACCCGGCCGGCCTGCGTGCTCGGTGACGAACCGACCGGCAATCTCGATGAGGCCAACGCGGCTCAGGTCTATGCGTTGATGCTGGAACTCAACCAGGAAATCGGTACCAGTTTCATCATCGTCACCCACGATACCCGGCTCGCGGCGCGCATGGATCGGACCCTGGTGCTGCATGACGGCGCGCTGCAGGAAAGTCCCGCGGGCTGATCGTTGTACGTGCACGCGTGAGGGCTCGCCCGCGGCGCCTGCCTACAAGTTTTTCATCCACGCGAGATCGAACGGCACGCTAGGCTTGGCCTTGTCCAGCATGGAGCGAGGCGCGCATGGAGCGAGTGGCGGCAATGCCGACGGCGATCTCGATCGCCGTGTCATCGTTGGCGGGCGTCCTGCTCGTCCAAGGGTTTCCCTGGCTGCCGCCGACCTGGTGTGCGGTTCTGGTGGCGTTGGCCGCAGGCCTGTTGGGCTGGCGTTGTCCGCGCTGGCGCTGGATGGCCTTTCTCCTGTTTGGCGTGGCGTGGGCGATTTGGCGTGGCAGTCTGGCGATGGATGCGCGCCTGCCGCGTACGCTCGAAGGTCGTGATTTCGAGGTGGTCGGCCATCTGGTCGACCTGCCGCTGGTACATACCGACGCCAGTCGATTCACGCTGCAGGTAGAACACGCCACGCTGGACGGCTCTCCCGTGCGCCTGCATGGCCGCGTGACGGTGTCCTGGTATCAGAATGCGCCGGTGTTGGAAGCGTGCAGCCGTTGGCATCTGTTGCTGCGCTTGAAGCGACCGCGTGGACTGATGGATCCGGGCAGTTCCGACAGTGAGCGCTCGGCACTGCAGCGCGGGATCGTGGCCCGGGGATATGTGCGTGACGATCCGCACAACGCGCCGTTGGGCGCCACGCCGTGGTGCATTGATGGGGTCCGGGATGCCATCGCACACAGCATCGCCGCGCGCGTGCACAATCGTCATGACGCGGCCCTGCTCAAGGCCTTTTCCGTCGGCGATACGCGCGATCTGGCCCAGCATGACTGGGCCGTGGCGCGCGCAAACGGTGTCTCGCACCTGATCGCCATCTCCGGCTTTCATGTTGGCGTGTCAGCGATATTCGGCGTGTGGCTGGCGATGCTGACGTACGCGGTGTGGCCGCGCCTGGGGCTGTGGTTGCCGCGATCGCAGGCGCAGGCGGCAGCGGCCTTGATGACCGCGGCGCTCTATTGCGCACTCGCCGGGTTCGGGTTGCCGACGGTGCGCACGCTGATCATGATTGCGGTGGTGGCGCTGGCTCGGTGCAGCCGACGCAGCACCAGCGGCGCCCATTCGCTGGCGCTGGCGATGATCGCCATTCTGCTGGTCGACCCGCTGGCGGTACTGTCGGCGGGGTTCTGGCTGTCCTTCGTGGGTGTGTCGTTCCTGATGCTGTGCCTGCAGGCGCGCGGACGGGGCTGGCGTGCGTTTGTGCATGAGTTGTCGGCCGGACAATTGCTGATGACGGTGGCGTTGTTGCCGCTGACCATGTGGTTTTTCGGTCAGGCCTCGCTGGTGGGTGCGCTGTCCAACCTGATCGCCGTGCCGCTGGTCAGCTTTGCGATCGTGCCGTGCGCCCTGTTCGGCATGCTGATGATGTGGCTGTGCCCACCGTTGGCCACGCCGGTGCTGTGGCTGGCGGCGCATCTGGCGCATGCGCAATGGTGGTTGCTGGAACGGATGGCGTTGTGGCCGGGCGCCAACTGGTATCTGCCGACGGTGCCTCCGTATGCGCTGTTGCTGGCGGTGGTCGGCGCGCTCTGGCTGTTCATGCCGCGCGGCGTGCCGTTGCGCTGGCTGGGACTGCTGCTGTTTTTGCCTTTGATCTACCCGTCGCAGCGCTTACCCGCCAACGGCGGCTTTCAGGTCTGGGTGCTCGACGTAGGGCAGGGGCTTTCCGTGCTTTTGCAGACGCACGGACACGCGATGGTCTACGACGCGGGGGCGAAGTATCCCTCGGGTTTCAACCTGGGTGAGGCGGTGGTGCTGCCGTCGCTGCGTGCGCTGGGCATCAGCCGTCTGGACCTGCTGATGATTAGCCACGGTGACAATGATCATGCCGGCGGCGCCGAAGTGGTGGCAACAGCGTTTCCGCATGCCTTGCGCTCTGCGGGCGAGCCGGCGCGCATGCACTTTCCCATGAGCCAGTGCGTGACCGGGCAGTCGTGGCGCTGGGACGGCGTGACGTTCCGCGTGTTGAGCCCGGACGCGGGCTATGGCGATGACGGTAACGACAGTTCCTGCGTGGTGCTGGTCGAAGGACCTGGAGGGCGCTTGTTGCTGACGGGAGACATCAGTTCGGCGGTCGAGCCTTCGGTCGTGGCCCGACTGGGCAAAGGACAGGCGCCGGTATTGCTGGTGCCTCATCACGGCAGCAAAACGTCGTCAGGGACCGACTTCATCCGCGCCTTGAAGCCGCCGCTGGCTGTCGTCTCAGCCGGCTGGCGAAACCGTTTCGGTCATCCGCGGCCGGCGGTGGTGACACGCTATGCGGACGCCGGCGTGCCGCTGTTCAATACCGCGGTCGAGGGCGCCATTGCGTTGGACTTTCCTGCCACTGGACCGCCGCAGCGTGAGCTTGGCTGGCGTAAGCGAAAGCGACGTTACTGGCGAGAATGAAACGCAGAATGGCACGCGCGCCGCAGTACGTTCTGGCCAGACTGCTATCATGCGCCCTTCACATCCGGTCATGCGGTGGAGTTGAAAGTGCTGGAAATTTTGATGGCTGGCGGGTGGGCGATGGTGCCCATCCTGATCTGTTCAGCGATTGCCTTGGCAATCGTGCTGGAACGTTGCTGGACCTTGCGGCGCAAATCGGTTCTTCCGCCTGGTCTGGGTGACGAAGTGCGCCAGTGGGCGCGCGCCGGCCAGCTCGACCCGGTCCATCTGGAGGCCTTGTCCAACGGCTCGCCGCTGGGCGAATTGTTGGCTGCCGCACTGGCTGTTCGCAAGCAGCCGCGCGACATCATCAAGGAGCGCATCGAGGACACCGGTCGGCACGTGGTGCATCGGATGGAGCGCTACCTCAACACCCTCGGCACGA
>JALYXN010000075.1 GCA_030947085.1 Pseudomonadota bacterium
ACCGATGAGTTGAAGTCGCGCCTGATCAGGGCCGCCGAGCAGGAAGGCACGAGCGCGCACAATTTCATTTTAGAGGCGATCACCGAAAAGGCGGACGCGGTTGAACATCGGGCCGACTTCTACGCCGAGGCGGATCGGCGTTATGCGGAGTTTCTGGAAACGGGCGAAAGTATTCCCTGGGACGAAATGCGCCGCTATTTGATGGGACGTGTCCACGGCAAAACCATACCGCGCCCCGTTGCTCGCAAGTTTGCGAAATAGCGTGGCGCGCGTTGAGTTCCTCCCCGGCGTGTATGAGGACTTGCGGCGCGCCGCGGACCATCTTGAACAGCATGAGGCTGAGCACGTTCAAGCCCGCCTTGGCGAATTGGTCAGTGCATTCGATGTACTCACGGACAATCCAATGATCGGCCGCCCGGTGGGTGAGGAGCGAAATGAACTGGTGATTGGCCGCGATTCGCGCGGCTACGTGGCGCTCTACCAGTACGTGACTATGGTTGATACCGTATTTGTACTGGCTGTTCGTGCGCAACGTGAGGGGGGCTACGCACGGCATGAATGAAACCGAAGCCGACACCCGTGCCAATCGTATCGACCCGATCCTGCGCGAAGCCGGCTGGGGCGTGGTTGAGGGATCGAAGGTGCATCGCGAGCTGATCTGCCCCGGCCGCATCACCGGCGGTGGCGGGCGGGCCAATCCGCTATCGGCGGATTACGTGCTGAGCTATCGCGACCGCAAACTGGCGGTGATCGAGGCCAAGCGTGCCAGCCTCGGACACACGGCGGGCGTGGGCCAAGCCAAGGATTATGCCGGGCGGCTGCAAGCGCGCTTTGCCTACGCGACCAATGGGCTGGCCTGGTACGGCATCGACATGCACAGCGGCGCGGAAGGCGATATCGCCCTGCCGTTTCCGACGCCGCACGAACTGTGGCAACGCTGCTTTCCCGAGGGCAACGACTGGCGCGACCGCTTCGGCGCGGTGCCGTTCGAGACGGATGGCGGCAAATGGCAGCCGCGCTATTACCAGCACAACGCGATCACCGCCGTGCTGGAGGCCATCGCCAAGGGCGAGCAGCGCATCCTGCTGACGCTGGCAACCGGTACAGGCAAGACCTCGATCGCCTTCCAGATCGCCTGGAAGCTGTTCCATGCGCAGTGGAACCTCAGCCGCAACCTTGGGCGCCGGCCGCGCATCCTGTTTCTGGCCGATCGTAATATCCTGGCCGATCAGGCCTACAACGCGTTCAGCGCGTTTGCGCCCGATGCGCTGTGCCGCATCAGCCCGGACGAGATCCGCAAGCAGGGCAAGATTCCGAAGAACGCGAACGTGTTTTTCACCATCTTCCAGACCTTCATGACCGGCGATGAGGCGAGCGAAGAGCCGCAGTTCACGTTCAAGGGTTACACGGAAGATTTCTTCGACTTCATCGTGATTGACGAATGCCATCGCGGCGGGGCCAGGGACGAAAGCACCTGGCGCGGCATCCTCGAGTACTTTGCGCCCGCCGTGCAGCTGGGCATGACCGCCACGCCCAAGCGCGATACCAACACCGACACCTACCGCTACTTCGGCGACCCGGTTTACACCTACGCATTGAAGGAAGGCATTGGCGATGGCTTCCTGACGCCGTTCAAGGTGCGGCAGATGGCCAGCACGCTGGACACTTACACCTTCTCCGACGAGGACGAGGTGATCAGCGGGGAGATCGACCCGGAGCGGGAATACAGCGAGGCCGACTTGAATACCAAGCTGATCATCAATGCGCGCGAGGAAAGCCGCGTGCAGGAGTTCATGGACCAGATCGACCAGCGCCAGAAGACGCTGGTGTTCTGCGCCACGCAGGATCACGCCGCGCGCGTGCGCAACATCATCAACCAGATCAAGGACAACCCCGACCCGCATTACTGCGAGCGTGTGACCGCCGACGACGGCAAGCTCGGCGAACTGCACCTGCGCGAGTTCCAGGACAACGAGAAGACGCTGCCGACGATTTTGACTACCTCGCAGAAACTGTCGACGGGTGTGGATGCGCGCAACGTGCGCAATATCGTGTTGCTGCGGCCGATCAAGTCGATGATCGAGTTCAAGCAGATCATCGGCCGCGGCACGCGCACCTTCGACGGCAAGGACTTCTTCACCGTCTACGACTTCGTGAAGGCTTATGAGCACTTCAACGATCCAGAGTGGGACGGCGAGCCGCTGCCGCCGGACGAGCCTGGTGAGCCTCGCGGCCCTCGTCATCCGAATCCTCCCAACCCACCAGGCGGTGGTGTGAGTGAACCTCCACTACCGCTCGAGAAGATTGTAGTTAGACTGGCCGACGGCAAGGAACGCCGGATTCGCTATATCGCCGCGACAACCTACTGGCACGAGGGACGACCGATCACCGCTCAGCAATTCATGGAGCAGTTGTTTGGCGACCTGAGCCACCTCGTTGCTTCGGAAGACGAGTTGCGCGCGGTGTGGAGCGATCCCGATCGGCGCGAAGCATTTCAGAAAAAGCTAGTGGAATTTGGCTACGACGCCGAACGGCTGGACGACATGCGCCGCCTGATCGACGCGCCGCACAGCGACGTCTTCGACGTGCTGGCCTATGTACGTTTCACCTTGGCTCCCTTGTCACGTGCGGAGCGCGCGGGCGCCGCCAAGACCCATGGACTGGAAGGCTATCAGCGAGAAATGCGCGCTTTCCTCGAATACGTGCTGGGTGCCTACGAAAGGCACGGCGTCGACGAGCTGGCATCGCGCAAGATCGCCGATTTTCTGCGCATCCGTTATGGCGGCACCAACGACGCCAAGCGGTTACTCGGACCGGCGCCTGCGATTCGCAAGGCCTTTATCGCGATTCAGGCCCATCTCTATCAGTGATGGGCACGTTCTTGCTGCCAGACCAGTGGTGCTGACCGGACAGCAACTTCATCACCTCGCCGAGCGACAATGGCCGCGCCCTTGGGACTCGGCCTGAACAAGTTGGTGGCCACCATGCAGACTGTCTTGAACGCCGCCGCCCCCTGCTCCGAAACTTGCGTCAGCCTGCACTCTCGCGAACCTGGAACACATTCCCCTCGGGATCGTGACCGTCGCAGGCGGTGAATCCGCGGGACTGCCACTCCCTGGCCCTGGCGCCGATGAAGCCGCCCAGCGGCGCGGCAAGGGTGCGCGCCTCGTCGATGTTTTCGACGGGTAGGCAGATCTTGATTGGCATGTCGTCGCGGGTGTGCGGCGGTCGGGTGATCTCGATGCTGGCGGCGATGTGCGCCGGGATAGCGTGGATCACTAGCTGGAAGTTGCCGCCGTCGAGGACGACACGATCGTGGTCGTGGTGCACGGTTTGCATGCCGGCGATGTCGCCGTAGAAGCGGGCCATGCCCGCCATGTCCTTGGCGAAGACGACGGCGCTGGGTTTCGGTTTGTTGCTCATGCTCTGGCTCCGGTGCCGGGTCGGCCGATATCGATCAGCACCGCCAGCGTACGACAGGCGACGTTGACGTGGGCCGTAACCGGACCGCTCAGGGCGTGCCAGCCGTTTGTCGGCCGTCCGGCGCCAAGGCGCGGCCTTTCATCAGTGGCTGGCGGCATGCCTGGCGGACAGCACGCCCGCCACATCACCCAACGACAGCCCCCGTGCGCGCAGCACCACGGTGAGATGGAAGATCAGATCCGCCGCTTCACCAAGCAACTCATCATCCCCCTGCACCACGGCCGCCAGCGCGGTCTCGACGCCTTCCTCGCCCACCTTCTGCGCCATGCGGCGGATGCCGCCTTCAAACAGACTGGTGGTGTAACTGCCTTCCGGTCGCTCGGCGTCGCGTCGGGCAACCAGCGCATCGAGTTCGGCGAGGAAGCCGAGCGGTGGGCGGACGTCGAGGCTGTCGCCGAAGCAGCTGGAGGTGCCGGTGTGGCAGGTGGGGCCGTGGGGGTCGGCCTGGATCAGCAAGGTGTCGGCGTCGCAGTCGATGCGAATGGATTTGAGTGCCAGCACGTGGCCCGAGCTTTCACCCTTGGTCCACAGCCGCTGCTTGCTGCGGCTGTAGAACGTGACGTGGCCGCGGGCTTGGGTTTGCGCCAGCGCTTCGGCATTCATGTAGCCAAGCATCAGCACCTCGCCGCTCAGCCAGTGCTGCACGATGGCGGGAAGCAAGCCCTCGCCCTTGGCCCAGTCGAGTTCTGGCAGATTGGAGTCTTTCGTGCTCATGGATTCTCTCGTTGATTCGAGAAGTGAGTGAGTGAAGATGAGGAGTGAGTGAAGAGGAGTGAGGAGTGAGAGAGAGCCTGAAGCCATCGCCCTCTCTCACTTCTCACTTCTCGCTCTTCCCTACTCACTCCTCGCCCAGCCTTACCCGTACGCCCTGCTCGCGCAGGTAACGTTTCAACGTGGGAATGGCGATGGCGCCGGAGTGGAATACGCTGGCGGCCAGCGCGCCGTCCACGTCGGCGTCCAGGAAGGCATCGCGGAAATGTTCCGGAGCACCGGCGCCGCCGGAGGCGATCAAGGGGACGCGACAGATCGCGCGGGCAGCGAAGAGTTGTTCGAGGTCGTAGCCGCTGCGCACGCCATCGCTGCCCATGCAGTTGAGTACGATCTCGCCAGCGCCGCGCTGTTGCGCCTCGGCGATCCAGTGCCGCGTCTTGCGCGCCAGCGCCTGCGTCTTGGATGGGTCGCCGGTGTACTGACGCACACGCCAATGACCGTCGTCGTCGCGCAGGGAGTCGATGCCGACCACCACGCATTGCACGCCGAATGCGGCGGCCAGCTCGTCGATCAAATCCGGGCGCTCCAGTGCGGGCGAGTTCACCGAGATCTTGTCGGCGCCGGCGTGCAGTACGGCGCGCGCCTCATCGACCGAGCGGATGCCGCCGGCGACGCAGAATGGAATATCGATCACGCGGGCGACTTTTTCCACCCAGCCGCGATCCACGCTGCGTCCCTCCGGGCTGGCGGTGATGTCGTAAAACACCAGTTCGTCGGCGCCTTCGTCGCGATAGCGCAAGGCCAGATCCACGATCTCGCCCATCACCACGTGGTCACGGAAACGCACGCCCTTGACCACCTGGCCGTCGCGCACGTCGAGGCAGGGAATGATGCGGCGACTTAGCATGTGAACACCCCTTTTCCCAAACCATTGGGGAAACACCGTGCCAGAAGCGTAGCCGAGCCTTTGCCCCCTCCCCTGCTTGCAGGGGAGGGCTGGGGTGGGGTTGCACTTGATCCTGAGTTCGAGATCAACAGCTCCACCCCCTCCCAATCTCTCCCTGCGAGCAGGAAGATGAGTAATGAAGGGCAGCGCGTGGCAATACTCATGCGGCCATAGCCTCCTGCACCGTGAAGCGACCTTCCAGCAGCGCACGCCCGAGGATCACGCCGCGCGCACCGGCGTCGCGGGCATCCCGGATATCGTCCAGCGAGCGTACGCCGCCGGAGGCCTGCACATCGAGGGTCGGCGCGGCTTCGGCCAGATGGCGATAGAGATCAAGATTGAAGCCGGCCAGCATGCCATCGCGCTCGATGTCGGTGCACAGCAAGTGTTTCGCACCATGCGCCGCGTACCAGGGCGCTAGCTCGTCCAGCGTACGCTCCTCCACTTCGGTCCAACCCGCGCTGGGCAAGGCCCATCGACCGTCGATGCGTCGCGTGTCCAGGGCGATCGTCAGCCGTTCAGGCCCGTATTCCGCCAGCCAGCCAGCCGCCCGCTCAGGATCGCGAATGGCGACGCTGCCCAGCACCACGCGCTGCACGCCGGCATCGAACAGGCGCTGCAGATCGGCTTGCTCGCGCACGCCGCCGCCGGCTTGTATCTGCATGCCGTCGGCGGCGATCGCGGTGATTACGGCCAGGTTATCGAGGCTGCCGGATCGGGCGCCATCCAGATCCACCAGATGCAGCCAGGTCGCGCCCGCCTGGGCGTAACGTGCAGCCAGGTCACGAGGATCGCTGGCGTACGTGGTCTGGCGGGCGTAGTCGCCCTGCTTCAGCCGCACCACTTGGCCTGCGCGCAGATCAATCGCGGGAATGATGTGGAAA
>JALYXN010000087.1 GCA_030947085.1 Pseudomonadota bacterium
CGGGCTTTGGTGGTCGAGGCGAGAATTCGCCTGTGCGAGAACAGATTCCTGACGGTTCGCCGGTCCATAGTGGTTCTATGGACCAAGAATCGGCGGGGATATGGACCGCACAGGCGGATTCGCAGACTGGCCAACCAAAGTCCGACAGACTCCTGGGCGCGAGGGACCGCAAGCTGCGGCATTGGCAGCAGGCCGAAGCGGACCAGGCGCGCTATGACGCGTTGATGGTCAGCGGCGCGGTGGCGCGCAGCGCGGTCGAACAATTGCGCACGGCCGCAGTGACGGCGCAGGCCAACGCGCAGCACAGTCGCGCCGAGTTTGCGGTCAGCCGGGATGCCGCATCGGTAACCCGGGCGAGGTAACTGACGTTGCAGGCGAATCTGGCACTGGCGACAGCGGCCGTGGCCGCGGCTCATGCCGCTGTCGAACTGGCCCGGCAGGATCAGTCAAACACCCTGGTGCGGGCGCCGATAGAGAAGTGTTGTCGGACGACACGTCGCACCACGTCAAGGCGGGTTTTACTGACTCGATGTACCGCAAGACCGACGGCGGCCGAGTCAAAGCCGATGCCAGTGGCCGTCCATCCTCGATGGCCAAGGCAGTTACTTTTCCAGTCGGTAATTGAGGCTGGCGCGGCTGAAGTCGGTGGCGTTTTCGGCTTCGAAGTTCCAGCGGTTACTGAGCATGTAGCGCAGCGTGATCACCTGGCCCGGATCGAACAGCCCGACGCCGTAACTGAGGTAAAGTCGCGGCGACAGGAACTTGCCCACGGTAAAGGCAGAGTTGCCGCCCAGCGCGTCGCTGCTGGAGACGCCGATGTCGTCCACGCCCAGATGCGAGCCGATGCGCTTGGCCAGCAGATCGCCGCCGGCCGAGCCCAGCGCCTGCGCCGCCGCGCTGACCATGTTGCCTTCGCCGCCCCTGACCTGCGATAGCGGCTTGCCGGTGATCAGATAGGACAAGGCATCGGACTGCTCCATCACCGGGTTCGAGAACACGGTGAGAATCGGTCGCCGCGCGGTACCCGTGATGTTCAGTCCGACACGCTGTCCCTCGTCGATGGTGGCGTTGGGTTGCAGGTTTCGCGAGGCGCGGATGTCGAGGCCCGGGTTGTCGATCGGCGTACTGGCGAACAGTAGTTGGCCGCGCTCGATCTGCAGATTCTGGCCATACGCCTTGTAGGTGCCATGGACCGCGATCTGTCCCTGTGCGGTAGTTGCCCTGCCGGGCCGTTCATTGACCACCACTTGACCCTTGAGCGAGCCCTCCAGCCCCATACCGACGACGTGGGTGTGGTCGCCGAGATTGACGGTGATCGCGGCACTGATCGGCAATTTCTGTTGCTCGACCTGTTGCTGCTTCTCGTCGATCACCACCACGTCGGGCGAACTTTGGGTGGCGCCGGCGCCGGGCAGTTTCTCCAGATTGACATCGGCACTGTCGATGGCCACGTTGCCGCCGATGTCGATGCCCTGCTTGCTCTGCTTCACGGTGAGATCGGGCGAGATCACGACCTTTGCCGAGGGAATGTCAGCCGCGGTGAATTGGCTGCCCTTGACCGTGATGCTGGTGGTTACGTCGGTTCCGATGCCGGCGGTGCCGTTGATCGCCAGCGCGCCCTTGCCGGAAGTCACCGTGCCGTCGATGCGGAAGACCTTGGCGTCCTTGGTGGCCAGCACGATGCGCCCATCGGTGAGTTTAAGGCCGACCCTGGGTACCTCAGCAGCGAAGCCGGCGAGTGCGACCTGACCGGTGACCGCTGGCTGTGCCAGCGTGCCGGAAATGTCGAAATTACCGTTGGCGCTGCCTTTTACTGCCGCCAGTTCGGACGTGAAGAGTTCGAGGAACGCCAGGTCATTGATGCGCAATGAAAGCTGCCCACTAAGCGTCTGTTGTCCGTCACTGATACCGACATGGCCGTGGATGCCGCCGCCGCCCTTGAGATCGAGGTTGATGTCGATCTGCTGGCCGGTGGGCGCCAGTTTCGCGTTCAGCGCGAGGTTGCTGTAGGTCACCAGTGGACGATCCGCATGATCGCTGTAGGTCACCGTTCCCTGGGCGGAAGTGACCGCGGCATGGCCACTGAGTGCGCCCGCGGCGCTGCGATGGACCTCGCCTTCACCTTGCAGGTTGCCGTCGACGCGCATCGGCAGATCTGGCGAGGCCACCGCAGTCATCACCAGCGCAATCGGCAAGTTGCGCAAGCGATAGCTGGCATCGAGGTTGCCGCCTTTGTGCTGGCTCGCCGCGACGCAAAGCACGGGGTCGCCAGCGGTCAGGCACAGATCGGACA
>JALYXN010000093.1 GCA_030947085.1 Pseudomonadota bacterium
TTCCAGGACGCGATGGATCGTGCGGCCGACGCACAGGCGGACATCGCCTTCGATCCCGATTCAGAGAATCCGCACTACGACTACACCGATGACGACGGCATCGCCCACCACGTCTGGTTTCTCGACGGCGTCACCGCCTTCAACCAGATCCACGCCGCCGACGATTACAAACCCTACGGCTACGCCGTGTGGCGACTGGGTGCGGAAGACCCATCGATCTGGCCCATGCTCGGCCGACCTTATGGCGCCAGCGACCCGGCACAGCTGCATGCCATCGGCCAGAGTGAAGACATCGACATCGAAGGTCAGGGCGAAGTGCTGGAAATTACCGCCGAGCCTTCCGCGGGCGCCCGCACCATCGCCGTGGACAAGAACGATGGCAGCATCGACGACGAGAGCTACACCAGTCTTCCCAGCTCCTACGTCATCAAGCGTGCCGGGACCCTGCCGCACAAGATCGCGCTGACCTTCGATGACGGCCCGGACCCCGACTGGACGCCGCAAATCCTGGATATCCTCAAGGAAAAACACGTACCGGCCACGTTCTTCATCATCGGAGAAAGCGCCGAAATGTCGCCGCGCCTGGTGCAGCGGGAAATTCAGGAGGGCGACGACGTCGGCAACCACACCTTCACCCATCCGAACCTCGGTGAAAGCCCGCCCAGTATCGTGGCGCTGGAGCTCAACGCCACCCAGCGGTTGTTCGAAGCGCTAACCGGCCGTTCGATGCGACTGTTCCGCGCACCCTACTTCGGTGACGCCGAGCCCACCACCGCCGACGAACTGGTGCCGATCGAGATCGCGCAAAAGATGGGTTACATCTCGGTCGGCCTGCATGTGGATGCCGAGGACTGGCAGCGGCCCGGCGTCGACTCCATCGTCAACAACGTACTGAACGGAATCGACACCACCAACATCGCCCGCAAGGGCCAGGTCGTGCTGCTTCACGATGGCGGCGGCGAACGCTCGCAGACGGTGGCCGCTTTGCCGCGGATCATCGATGGACTGCGCGCGCAGGGCTACCAGTTCGTCACCGTCTCCACCCTCGCGGGCCTCACACGCGACCAGACCATGCCGTTGCTGCCACCCGGATCGTTCTCGCGCTGGGCCGATCGCTCGGTATTTTTTGCGCTGGGTTTCTTCGGCCATCTTGTGCGCTGGATACTGGTGGCTGCGATCAGCCTGGGCTTCGCCCGGCTGCTGTTGCTCGGCATCCTCGCGCTGGTCAATCGCACGCGCGAACGACACCACGCGCCGCCGGTGCTGGGCGACAACCCGCCGCTGGTCTCGGTGCTGATTCCCGCCTACAACGAGGAAAAGGTAATCGTCAGCTCGATCCGGCAGATCTTGCGCAGCCGCTACGCCAACCTGGAGATCATCGTGGTCGACGACGGCTCCATCGACGCGACCTCGGCGGTAGTCACCGAGCACTACGCGAAAGAGCCACGCGTGCGCCTGTTGACCATTGCCAACGGTGGCAAGGCGCACGCCGTCAACACCGCGCTGCACCAAGCCAGCGGCACCGTGGTGGTCGCGCTCGATGCCGACACCCAGTTTGAACCGGACACCATCTCGAGACTGGTACGCTGGTTCGCCGACCCGCGCGTTGGCGCCGTCGCCGGCAATGCCAAGGTCGGCAACCGCATCAATCTGATCACCGTGTGGCAGGCGCTGGAATACATCACCGCACAAAACCTGGAACGTCGTGCACTGGCCGCGCTGGGGGCGATCACGGTCGTTCCCGGTGCGGTCGGCGCATGGCGCCGCGCCGCGCTGGAGCAGCTCGGCGGCTTCCCTTCCGACACGCTGGCGGAAGATCAGGACCTCACCATCGCGGTACAGAAAGCCGGCTACCGCGCCCTGTTCGACAGCGAAGCCATCGCCTGGACCGAGGCGCCGGACACCGCTCGCGGCCTTGCCCGCCAGCGATTCCGCTGGGCTTACGGCACCCTGCAATGCCTGTGGAAACATCGCGACGCCACCTTCAATCCGCGCCGCGGCGCCCTTGGCATGGTCGCCTTGCCGCAGGTGTGGCTGTTCCAGATTCTGTTCTCGGTGGTATCGCCACTGGTCGACCTGGTACTGGTCTGGCAGATCATCGCCACCGCGCTCGATTACCTGCAGCATCGCGGCCAGTTCAACGACACCAACCTGCTGCGCATGCTGGTGTTCTATGCCGCCTTCATGAGCGTCGACCTCGCTGCCTCCGCGCTCGCCTTCGCCATGGAGAAAAAGGAAAAGTGGAGCCTGCTGTGGTGGCTGGTACTGCAGCGCTTCGGCTATCGCCAGCTGATGTATTACGTGGTGGTGCGTTCCGTATGGGCGGCTATCCGCGGCCCGTCGGTCGGCTGGGGCACGCAGGAGCGCAAGGCGACGGTGAATGCCGCAGACGGGTTGAAAGTTTGAGCCATATCGGGCCGCGCCCGTTGGTGTGCCGCGTTAGCCTCAACCGAAGACCTTTCTAAAGTGAGCGAACCGACGATTCGGCGATGGCGATTTGGCGATCAAGTGACACGGTGCATGATCCCCGGCCCAGGTCAGCGCTAGCCGGTATATTCACTCGTGCGATCTTTGCCGCCCTGAGCTGCTACCTGCTGACAGCGGCAGTTCGGGCCGACGTCCAAGCTAAAGAGCTTGCCGGCCGCCTGGATGGGTAGTCAGTGTTTCTTCAACATCTGGTCCCGCGACTTCTCCGCCCGTGAGGCGCCGATGGCCGTCTCGACTTCTTTTACTTCCTCAGGCGGCGGCAGCACGGCATCGAAACCCAGCGACTGGATCCACAACTCGCGACACCAGCCGTGGGTGTGATACAGGTGATGATCCTCGTCCTGCTCGACCGCGTCGTGCGCGGCCTTGAGGGTCTTGATCTCCTCGCCTTTGCCGTGTTCGGCGACGTGCCCGATGAGTTCCCAATTGGCGTGGTCTTTTGTTTCAGCCAGTACCACGCATTCGCAGGCCACCAATTCCGCCGCGGCGGGGTCGCCCGCATCCAGAGCCATTTCCATCGCCATGACCAGCGACGCACCGATGTGCCCCACGACCTGGCGTCCCGGGGTCATCTTTTCGGTATCCAGTCCCAGCGTCTCGAAGACCCCGGTCAGCACCTGCACATGGGTATGGGTCTCGTCCAGATAGCCGGTCCATTCCTCGCGCAAGTCCTCATTGACAGCACACCGCAAGGCGGTTTCGTAAACTTTGACCCCGCCCAACTCAGTCTCCAGCGCCTGATACAACAGTTCGTGCACCTGGGCCTGATCGAAGTTGGTCTTTTTCATGGCGGCGGTCTCTATCGGAGGAAAAAAAACATTGCGCCCGTCGATATGAGAAATGCGTGAAATATTGCCGGCTATGCGCGGCCACCGGCGTCCCTCGCCGACGAGGATGGTCCGGAGGTGTTTTCATTCGTGTGCAGATGCCAGCCTTTGGAGTGGAAAATGAATTCCTCCGGTTAGCTGGTCCCCCGCACCCGCATCGTCAGCCCCTTCAGGAAATTACGCAGCAGCTGGTCGCCGCAAAGGCGGAAATTCTTGTGATCGGGCTGCCGGAACAGCGCACTGAG
>JALYXN010000108.1 GCA_030947085.1 Pseudomonadota bacterium
CGCTTCCTGCTGCCGTTCGAAATTGCCGCATTGATTCTTACCGTCGGCGTGGTCGCGGCGGTGGCGCTGACGCTGCGCAACCGCGGGGACGCGCGTTACGAGTCGGCCAGCCAGCAGGTCAAGGTCAATCCGCGCGATCGCGTTCGCATCGTCAAGATGGATGCGGTGCGTCCCGTCGTCATCGCCACGCCGGTTGAAGCCCCGGCCGAGGAGCCGCGCTCATGATTACCCTCGCGCACTACATCGTGCTGGGCGCGGTGCTGTTCTGCATTGCCGTCGCCGGCTTGTTCATCAACCGCAAGAACGTGATCGTGCTGCTGATGTCGATCGAGTTGATGCTGTTGGCAGTGAACATGAATTTTGTCGCCTTCTCCCGTTTCCTCGGGGATGTGTCCGGACAGGTGTTCGTGTTCTTCATTCTTACCGTGGCCGCGGCGGAAGCCGCCATTGGCCTGGCGATCCTGGTGTTGCTGTTCCGCAATCGCAGCACGATCAATATCGCCGACATCGACAGCATGAAGGGTTGATCCGATGGTTCTTTCGACATCCATTCTGCTGACCATCGCCCTGGCACCGCTGGTGGGCTGTGTACTGGCGGGCTTCCTGGGCAGGTTCCTGGGCCGGATCGGTTCGCACTCCGTCACCATTCTCGGTGTGGGGATTTCCTGTGCGCTGTCCTTTTATGTGCTGTACCAGCTCACGCTCGGTAGCGCCGAGGTCTACAACCAGAATCTCTACACCTGGTTCCAGATCGGCCCGTTCACGGCCAGCGTCGGTTTCCTGGTCGACCGCCTGACCGCGATGATGCTGGTGGTGGTGAGCTTCGTCTCGCTGCTGGTGCATCTGTATACCGTCGGTTACATGCATGACGACCCGGGTTACAAGCGCTTCTTCAGCTACATCTCGCTGTTCACCTTTTCGATGTTCATGCTGGTGATGAGCAACAACTTCATGCAGTTGTTTTTTGGCTGGGAAGCGGTCGGTCTGGTGTCCTATCTGCTGATCGGTTTCTGGTACAAGAAGCCGAGCGCGATCTTCGCCAACCTGAAGGCATTCCTGGTCAACCGGGTGGGCGACTTCGGCTTTCTGCTGGGTATCGCGGCGGTTCTGTATTTCCTGGGTACGCTGGATTACGCCACCGCGTTCGCGGGCGCGCCGAGCTTGGTCGGAAGGACGCTGCAGATCACGGCCGGCACGCAGTGGGATGCGGCCACGGTCATCTGCATCTGCCTGTTCATCGGCGCGATGGGCAAGTCGGCGCAGGTCCCGCTGCACGTATGGTTGCCCGACTCGATGGAAGGCCCCACACCGATTTCGGCGCTGATCCATGCCGCGACGATGGTGACGGCCGGCATTTTCATGGTGGCGCGCATGTCGCCGTTGTTCGAGCTGTCGCAGAGCGCACTCAGCTTCGTGCTGGTGATCGGTGCCACCACTGCGCTGTTCACCGGCTTGATCGGTATCGTGCAAAACGACATCAAGCGCGTGATTGCGTATTCGACGCTGTCGCAGCTGGGCTACATGACGGTGGCGCTTGGTGTGTCGGCTTACAGCGGCGCGGTCTATCACCTGATGACGCATGCGTTCTTCAAGGCGCTGCTGTTCCTGGGCGCCGGTTCGGTGATCATCGCGATGCACCACGAGCAGGACATGCGTTACATGGGAGGTCTGCGCAAATACATGCCGATCACCTGGATCACGATGTGGATCGGTTCGCTCGCCTTGTGCGGCGTGCCGTTCTTCTCCGGCTTCTATTCGAAGGACGCGATCATCGAGGCGGTGGGCGAGTCGCATCGCTGGGGCGCGCATTACGCCTATTTCTGCGTAATGGCCGGCGCGCTGGTGACTGGCTTGTACACCTTCCGCCAGATGTATCTGACCTTCCACGGCAAGGAGCGCTTCACCGTGGTGGAGCATCACGGGCATGACCATCATGATGAGCACGCGCATCATGAGCCAGGCGTGCTGGCGCATGCGCCGAAAGAGTCGCCGTGGGTGGTCACCGTACCGCTGGTGCTGCTGGCGATTCCGTCCTTGCTGATCGGCTTCTTTACGGTCGGCCCGATGTTGTTCGGTGGCTGGTTTGGCAATGCCATCCACGTCAATGTCGCCAACAACGTGCTGGCCGAGCTTGGGACCGAGTTCCACGGTGCGCTGACGATGGCGCTGCATGGGTTTACCCAGTTGCCGTTCTTCCTGGTGCTGGCTGCCTTCGTGATTTGCACCTACATCTACCAGTTCAACCCGGCCATGGCCGGCAAGATCAAGTCGACGCTGAAGCCGTTGTGGGTGGTGCTTGATCGCAAGTACTGGATCGACGATGTGTATTTCGCGGTGTTTGCCCGTGGCAGCGTCAAGCTGGGTCGCGGGTTCTGGAAAGTGGGTGAGGCCGGTGTCATTGATGGCGCCATGGTCAATGGTTCGGTGAGCGTGGTTCACCGGATGGCTGCGACGGTGCGTCGTCTGCAGTCGGGTTACCTCTATCACTATGCCTTCGCAATGATTCTCGGCCTGATCGTGCTGCTTGGCGGTTACTGGCTGGTCGGTTCCGGTTTTACCGGGCAATAAGGGAAACGGGATCCATGTTCAATCACTTGCTCAGCCTGCTGATCTGGCTACCCGTCGTTGGCGCCATTCCGGTGCTGCTTGCCGGTTCGGCGCGGCCCAATATGGCGCGCTGGCTGGCGCTGCTGGTGGCGGTGCTCACCTTCGTGGTCAGCCTGTTTCTAATGGTGCAGTACAACGCCGACGCCGGCGGCATGCAGCTGACCGAAAGCTATATGTGGATCGCCTCATGGGGCGTGCATTATGGTCTGGCGGTCGACGGCATTTCGGTGGCGCTGATCGTGATGACGACCTTTGTCGGCATCCTGGTCATCGTCGGCGCATGGGAAGTCATCCAGGACAAGCCGCACCAGTACATGGCCGCCATGCTGATGCTGGAAGGTCTGCTGATCGGCGTCTTCTGCGCCACCGACGCGTTGCTGTTTTATGCGCTGTTCGAGGCGATCCTGATTCCGATGTTCATCCTGATCGGCATCTGGGGTGGACCGCGGCGCGTGTATGCGACGCTGAAATTCTTCATCTACACGTTCTTCGGCTCGGTCTTCATGTTGATCGCGCTGCTGTACCTGTACCAGAAGGCCGGCACGTTCGACATGGCCACGCTGGCGGCGCTGCCGCTGACGATGAAGGAGCAGACCTGGATTTTCTTCGCGTTCCTGATCGCGTTTGCGATCAAGGTGCCGATGGTTCCGGTGCATACCTGGCTTCCCGACGCCCACGTCGAAGCGCCCACCGGCGGCTCGGTGGTGCTGGCGGCGGTGATGTTGAAAGTCGGCACTTACGGAATGCTGCGTTTCATCCTACCGATCACGCCGGACGCCGGCGCGCACTTCGCCTGGGTGGTGATCGTGCTGAGCCTGGTGGCCATCGTCTACATCGGCTTCGTGGCGCTGGTGCAGGAGGACATGAAGAAACTGGTGGCGTATTCGTCCGTGGCGCACATGGGCTTTGTCACGCTGGGCATCTTCATCGCTTTCATGCTGGTCCGCGACCAGGGCAACACCGCCATGGCCATGCTGGGCATGCAGGGCGCGATGGTGCAGATGATTTCTCATGGCTTTATTTCCGGTGCGATGTTTACCTGCATCGGCGTTTTGTACGACCGCATGCATACGCGATCGATCAAGGACTATGGCGGCGTCATTAACGTCATGCCGTGGTTCGGCTTCTTCTACGTGCTGTTCGCCATGGCCAACAGCGGTCTGCCGGGCACCAGCGGTTTTGTCGGTGAATTCATGGTCATTCTGGCCAGCTTCAGCGCCAATCCCTGGATTGCGCTCTTTGCTGCATTCACCCTGATCATCGGCGCCGCTTACACGCTGTGGCTGGTCAAGCGCGTGCTCTGGGGTGAAATCACCAACCCGCATGTCGCCGAGATGAAGGAAATCAACGGGCGTGAAACCTTTGTACTGGTTTCCTTCGCCGTCGCGGTGCTGGCGCTGGGCGTCTGGCCGCAGCCGCTGATTCATCTGATGAACAGCTCGGTGTCGCAGCTGGTGCAACAGCTCGCCATTCACAAGATTTGACGCAGGATCGAACATGCCGACTCTCAATGACATTCTGATCCTGCTGCCGGAGTTTTATCTGGTAGCGGCGGCGTGCCTTATGTTGATGCTGGACGCCTTCATGAAGGCCGAGCAACGACCCCTGCTGCACTGGATTTCCATCGTGGTGCTGCTGGTGGCCATCTATCTGGTCATCGTGGGACAGCCGCAGCAGACGGTGACCGCGTTCGGCGGCATGTTCATCCGCGATCGCGTGTCCGAGATCCTCAAGGTCTTTGCGCTGGGCGCGACCGCGCTGGTCATGGTGTATGCGCGTCCGTACCTGATCGATCGCAAATTGCTGATCGGCGAGTTCTACACCTTGATGATCTTCGCCGTGATCGGCGTGATGCTGCTGGTGTCAGCCGGCAACCTGGTCACGATTTATCTGGGCCTGGAACTGCTGTCGCTTTCGTCCTATGCGCTGGTCGCCTTGAACCGCGACGCCAAGCTGCCCTCGGAAGCGGCGATCAAGTATTTCGTGCTGGGCGCACTCGCCTCGGGCATGTTGCTGTACGGCATGTCGATGGTCTATGGCGCGTCGGGCATGGGTGGCACGCCCAGCCTCGATCTGGCCACGCTGCATCACGTGATGTCGTACACCACGGCGCCGACGCTGCTGTTGTTTGGTTTGATCTTCATGATTGTAGGCATCGGTTTCAAGCTGGGTGTCGCGCCCTTTCACATGTGGATTCCCGATGTGTACCAGGGTGCGCCCACGCCGGTCACGGCATTCGTGGGCTCCGCCTCCAAGCTGGCCGCTTTCGGCATGGCCTGGCGTCTGCTTGACGGTGGCATGGGTGATCTGTCGCATCAATGGCAGCTGATGCTGGCCGTTCTGGCAGTACTGTCGCTGGCGATCGGCAATCTGGTTGCCATCGTGCAAACCAATCTGAAACGCTTGCTGGCCTATTCGACCATTTCGCATATGGGCTATCTGCTGCTCGGTCTAGCAGCAGCGGGTCCGGAAGGTTATGCCGCCGCCATGTTCTACGCGATCTGCTACTCGATCATGAGTGTCGGTGCGTTTGGCGTGATACTGGCGCTGAGTCGCTCCGGTTTCGAGTGCGAGCAGATCTCCGACCTCAAAGGCCTGAACCAGAAATCGCCGTGGATGGCTTTCCTGATGTTACTGGCGATGTTCTCGCTGGCCGGAGTGCCGCCGCTGCTTGGTTTCTGGGCCAAGGCACTGGTGCTGGAGGCGGCGATTCATGCGGACATGCTGTGGCTCGCCATCGTCGGTATTGTTTTCGCGATCATTGGTCTCTACTACTATCTGTACGTCATCAAGGTGATGTATTTCGACAAGCCGGAAGCGGGCGGTGCCTTGCAGGTGCAGTCCGACATGCCGTTACGCATCGTGCTTTCATTGAATGCGTTGTCGCTGCTGGCACTGGGCCTGTTCTGGGGACCTTTGTTGAGCTGGTGTCGGCACGCGTTCGGCCTGTGATTCAAGGTTTCAGGTACTGCATTCGAATTAATCTTGCCGATTTCATGTATTCCCCTTCCATAAGGCTTGCAAGAAACCGGCCATACGATTAAACTCTTCGGACTCTGATGCGGGGTGGAGCAGTCTGGCAGCTCGTCGGGCTCATAACCCGAAGGTCGCAGGTTCGAATCCTGCCCCCGCTACCAGATCTTTCTTGATGCAAGAAAGCCTCCTAGTGAGGCTTTTTTGTTGGGCGCAAGGACGCGTCGTGCGGGTTCGGCCATGGGGTCGCGACATCGGAAAGAGCTGCACGAGGAGGAACATCGGCGAGATAGGGAAATGGGCCGTTGGAGCCCTTTTTTTGTTTCTGCTGTTCTGAAAAAGAGTGATCTGGAATAGAGAGTCGATGGATACACTGGCACTGACACAACGTTTCAACGAAATACTGGCTGATCTGGGCCTGGAATGCCTTGGCGTGGAGTTCAATCCGTCAAGCGGGCAGAGTACGCTTCGGGTTTATCTGGAGCTGCTGGACAAGGATCAGGCTGGCGAAGCAGGCGACGATGTGCGCCGCGAAGTCGGTATCGAGGATTGCGAGAAGGCCAGCCGCGAGCTGTCCGCCATGCTTGACGTGGAGGATCCGATTCCCGGCAACTACGTGCTTGAAGTTTCCTCGCCGGGTCTTGATCGCCCCTTGTTCACCGCGGAGCAATTCGCTCGCGTGGACGGACAGGAAGTGAAGGTGCTGCTCAAGGCGCCGTTGGAAGGTCGCCGCCGCCTCCGTGGCAAGCTGGTGTCGGTGGATGGCGAGCAGATCGTGCTTGAGTCCGAAGGCAGGATGTTCGAGTTCGAGCATGGGTTGGTGGAAAGTGCGCGAGTAGTACCGGATTGGGTGGCACTTGGTTATGCACCGCAACCCAAGCGTGGTGGCAAACCAGCCAGCACCAAATAATTGAGAAGTCCGCCACGGAAGGCGGTCTTGTAATCCACGCGTTCAAGGATGAAAGCAAAAGTTGCGAATAGTGCGGCCATGGATGGTCGTCTTTATCCTGATGTTCAAGGATGAGCGCAAAAGTCAACGTTTTGGACGCCGTCGGGCGCCTATGGAGTTGTTGCAATGAGCAAAGAACTTTTGCTGGTCGTCGACGCGGTTGCCAATGAAAAGGGCGTGCCGTTGGAAGTGATCTTCGAAGCGATGGAGGCCGCGCTGGCTTCCGCGGCAAAGAAGCGCTATCCCGAAGAAGAGCCGGATGTTCGCGTGTCGATCAACAAGGACACCGGCGAGTACGAGACCTTCCGTCGCTGGGAAATCATCGCCGATGACGGCGAGATGGAGTCGCCGTCGTATCAGTTGCGTCTGATGGACGCGCTGGACGAGCGCGACGGCGCCGAGGTGGGCGAGTACATCGAACAGCAAGTGGAGAATGCCGAGTTCGGCCGCATCGCAGCGCAGGCCGCCAAGCAGGTGATCGTGCAGCGCGTGCGCGAAGCCGAGCGTCAGCAGGTGGTCGATGCGTTCGTCGATCGTGTGGGCGAGCTGGTCACCGGCATCGTCAAGCGCGTCGAACGCGGAAATATCTATCTCGACCTGGGCAGCAATGCCGAAGCGTTCATTCCACGCGACAAGACGATTCCGCGGGAGTCGGCCCGCGTGGGTGACCGCGTTCGCGGCTATCTGTACGAAGTAAAATCTGAAGCGCGTGGCCCGCAGCTGTTCGTCTCTCGCGCCGCGCCGGAATTCATGATCGAGCTGTTCAAGCTTGAAGTACCCGAAGTCGGCCAGGGCCTGGTCGAGATCAAGGGCTGCGCCCGTGACCCTGGCGATCGGGCCAAGATCGCGGTGCTGGCGCATGACAGTCGTACCGACCCGATCGGTGCCTGCATCGGCATGCGCGGTTCACGCGTGCAGGCGGTGTCGAACG
>JALYXN010000132.1 GCA_030947085.1 Pseudomonadota bacterium
TACGCCCATCGCCGGCACCTGCCCAAGCGGGTGCAGGAGTTCATGAACTGGATGACCGACATGCTGGCGCCCTACGTCGATCCGCCAGCACAGCGCGGCTGAGGGACTCAAGGCCCCGGCTGGCTCGCCTTCAGGTTGGCCGCGCGCACGTCGTCGACAAAGCCCGTGAACGGAATGTCGGTGATGCCGACCAGCCCGATGTGGCTGTTCTCGCCGTCGAGCAGGCGGCCGGTCACCGGCTGGTCGGTGTACTGGAACCAGTGCGCCCCCACGATCTGCGGATTGTCCACGGCGGCGGCAATGAACCGGGCATACGCCTTGCCGCGTTCCTGCTCGCTGGCGACCGAGGCCACACCCTTGCCGAACGGGCCGCGATCATCCGAGCCGAAGTGGAATTCACCAATCAACACCGGCTTGTCGAGCGCCTTCATCGCCGCCGCATCGAAGCCATGTTGCGGCAGGTCGGTATAGGTATTGAAGCTGACCACGTCGCAATACTGCGCACACGCGGCTACGGCTTCGGGCGTGTTTACCGCGAAACGTCCACCGAGAAACAAATGGTGCGGATCGTGGCGGTGAATGGCCTCGGCGGCGGTGCGGAAGTAGGTATCGGCGTAACGCCGCAGCCAGTCGCGGTAATCGTCCGTAATCGCCGGATGCGCCTCGTTGGGCAGCGGCGCGGCAAAGCCGGTGGCGTTCAACGCATCCCATGAATCCAGCGCAATGCCCCAGGCGCTGGCCAGCGTCTGCGGCGCCACATATTTCTTTCGCAGCATCGCGATGAAGGCCTGCTTGGCCGGGCTGTTCGCGTCACCCGCCAGCGTACCGATCGCCAGACCCCAGCGCCCTTGCGGCCCGATCCCGGCCCAGGCCAGCTCGTTGTCGGCGAAGTAGCCGAGCAGCCATGGATCGTCGCGTACCTCGCTGCTCGCTTTCGCCGCTGCCACATCGGCAGCCTGGACGAAGCGGGGGTCGAAGGGATCGGGCATGCGGCCCCAATAGTCGTAACCGCTGCTCACATTGGCGAAATCGCCAGTGATGGAGACCGAGCGGGTATAGGGCAAACGATGGGCCTGCCCCAGTGCCGGATCACTCCAGTTGCCGATGGTGTTGAAGCCCCAGGCCTGCATCCGCTTCAGCGTGCGGGTACGCCACGCCGGCTGCCACTTGGCGCCATCGACGCGATAAAGATTGGCCGCGTAGAAATCAAACCAGTCCCCGTGGTTGTAGCCCATGCCCTGACTGGCGCCGCTATCGGGCCGGCGATTGTCGCCATGGCCATAGAAAGTGGCCCATTCACCATCGGGGGCAGGCAGATCCCTGAACATGAATCGGCGACCCTGGACATAGCTCCGCGCACCATCGGACACCACGGCATTGATGCCAAGTGAAAAGAACGCATGTCCCTCGGGCGTCACCAGCCGCCAGCGACCGTCGCTGTGCTGCAGATGAAACCAGCCGGTCTTATCCAGACCATGGACGTCCAGACGTCCACCATAGCGATCGAATGTGGCGCGATCCGGGACACCAAGGCCGGCCGTTTCCTTGTTGCGCGCCGCACGCAGCGCGGCATCCGAATCGATCTTCTCCGGCCAGCTGGCACGAGTGAACTGACCGTAGCGGTCGACGATGTCGGCATAGGCCTGGTGCAGCGTGGTGGTGCCGGCCATCGTTTCCATGCGACCGAGCAGCAGGTTCTGCGCCGCCTGCGGTGACGGCATGGCCAGATGAACGGCGCTGATCCGGTGCCGGTCCAGCGAACCCCGCACCGTGGTCGCCAGCAATACGGTGTGACCCTGGTCATCGAACGGCATCGGCGGGCCGACCTGCATCCCCTCGGCACGTGACGAAGTAGCCTGCAGCGGCATCACCAGCGTATGCGCCGGACCGGCCGGCACGCCGACCGTCGCCTGCAGCTTGTGGCCCGCCGTGTCGTCGACCTCCACCTCCAGCGTTACCGCCCACGGCATGCCGTTCTGCACGCGCAGATGCAATTCGCCCTGGGTCGACCAGTCCCATACGCCGCTCTTGGGCGCGATCACGATCTGCGGATGTTGCCCCGGCTGGAACGCATACCGTCGCTGACTGACCCCGTCACTGGCCTGTTCGCTCGCGCCAGCCTGCTGCACGTGATCAAGAGTGAGCTGGATCTCCGGGCCCGGCGCGACCAGATCCACCTGCGGCACGGCGGCGTGGCAGGCGCCGAGACCAGACAGACACAGGCAGAGAAAAGCGTGACGCTTCATCGGCAATCATCCTTCATGTGGAATCACGTCTTGCTGTAGGAGATTCTAAGTTGTCGGTCAAGCGATCTGGGGCTCCTGCATCGCGGATATCTTCACATAAAGCGGAGTGCTACTGATTTTGTGGGAGCGACTTCAGTCGCGATGCTCTTCGTTGCAACGTGAGGGCAAAAGCATCGCGGCTGAAGCCGCTCCCACACCTTGCCTGAAGAGCATCGCCCGCCAGCGGGCGCCTGCACCGCCGATCTCCTGACGCGAATCGGGTGCTACCGAATTGTAGGAGCGCATCCTGTGCGCTATGCCCTTTTTGTGGCCGAGAGGAGATCGCGCACAGGGTGCGCTCCTACACCAATCATTTTGAGTTGCGCGGCAAGCATCAGGCCTGCTTTCGGCCCCAGCGCTGCCAACCGTAGTACACCGGCACACCCAGCGCGATGATCAGCAGGCTCATGCCGGCGTCGCCGGGGGCATGGATGGCGCTGGCCACGATCACGCCAAACACGGTGATCACGAAGATCAGCGGCAGCAACGGATAGAACGGCACGCGGTAAGGCGCCGGCTCGTCGATGAAATGCTTGCGGTACCAGAACAGGGTGGCGATACCGAACACATGACCCAGCCACTCACCGACGGTGGTGTAGTTGAGCAGCTGGTTGAAGCTGCCCGACAGGGTCAACACCACGGCCCATGCGCCCAGCAAGGCCAGCGCGATCTGCGGTGCCCGCGTGCGCGCATCGACCCGACCCGCGGCACGAAAAAACACGCCATCGGCACCCATCGTCTGCAGCACCCGCGCACCGCCGGCGATGGCGATGCTGCAATAACCGAAGGTGGAACAGGCGATGCCGATCGCGATCACCGTGGCGCCGT
>JALYXN010000154.1 GCA_030947085.1 Pseudomonadota bacterium
TCGCGGCTGAAGCCGCTCCCACAAGTACAGGGGCATCGCGGCTGAAGTCGCTCCTGCAAGTGCTTTTGGTCGGTCAGTGATCGCCGCCGGCGTAGTTCTTTTCACCGGCGGTCACGCGCATGTCCAGGCGATTTTCCGGCGGCGCCAGCGGACAGGTCGCGAATGGGGTGAATGCGCATGGCGGGTTGTAGGCCTTGTTGAAGTCGACGATGACCTTGCCATTCTTCGGCGGGTCGACGTAGAGAAAACGTGCCGCACCGTAGGTTTCCTTGCCGCTGGTGCGATCGGCAAACACCACGAAGTATTGCTTGTCACCCGGAACCTCGATCACCGGCAGCAGTTCGAAATGCTTACCATCGCGGGTGAACTCGAGCTTGCCGGGCACCGGATATTTGTCGATGGTGCCGATCACCGAACCCATCTCCAGCGTCTCGCTGGACGCGGCCGGCACCCAGGTCGCTTCGATCCGCCACGAAGCATCGATGGGAAAGGAGTCGATACCGACGAAATGCTTGCGACCGGGTGCGTCGCTGTCCTTGATCCGCAGCCCTTTGCGTCCATCGCGATCGATCGCGTAAAAGCTGACACTGCCCACGCTGATCGTGGTCGGCTCCGCATCGCCGGTAACATGCGCATCGTCAACCAGCGCGGCGTTGGTGACAGGCTTTCCATCGACCGTTGCTCCGCTGTCCTTAGCCAGTGCGATACTCAGCGCGCCATCGCCGGCCAGCGTCAGCGTTCCGATGTGCGCAGGCCCGGCAGCCAGCACGATGTCGTTGTCGGCGGCATTGCCGACCCGGTTGGCACCCTCTTTCAACCACTCCAGCCCGATCAGGCTCAGCCAGCCGTCGGGCGCTGTAAGTCGCCCGATTCGTTCGGCGTGCCACTGCTGGATGCTTTGGGTGTAGCTGTCGTTATCGGCATGCACGGTGGCAACTCCCAGGATGGCGGCGGCAAGAAACACGCTGGTTCGGATCATCGAATGTCTCCGTGAAGCGGTGTTTTCGGGTGGGCGTCAACGCCCGCGCATGAACAACTTGTCGAGTTCGGTCATGCTCAGTTGCACCCATGTCGGACGCCCATGATTGCATTGTCCAGAACGCTCGGTGGCTTCCATCTCGCGCAGCAGTGAATTCATTTCGGGGATCGTCAGGCGACGACCGGCACGCACCGACCCGTGACACGCCATGGTCGAAAGTAGTTCGTTTTCCAGCTCCTGCAATCGCCGCGAACTGCCATGCTGCGCCAACTCGGACAACACGTCGCGACTTAGCTGGCCGACGTCGGCGCCTTCCAGCAACGCGGGGATGCGCCGCACCACAATCGATGCCGGCCCGCTGCGCGAAAGTTCGAGACCCCACTCCGCCAGTGCCTCGGCATGTTCCTCGGCGGCGGCAGCCTCTTTCGCACTGACGGCAAGGCTCAGCGGCACCAGCAGCATCTGCGAACGCAGGTTGCTGGTGGCGCGAGCGGCCTTGAACCGCTCGTAGGTGATGCGCTCGTGCGCCGCATGCATGTCCACCAGCACCATGCCGTGGGCATTCTCGGCCAGCACGAAAATGCTCTTGAGCTGGGCGATGGCAAAACCCAGCGGCGGCACGTCGCCTTCTTCGGTCGCTGGCAACTCGGCAACCCGCGACAAGGGCGCATTACCTAGCAAGGCGGCATAGCCGGCCAGCGGCGCTTCACGCACGCCCAGGCTGAGCCGGTTCTGGCTGAACTGGCTGGGCCAGGCAGTAGCGGACATCGGCATCGATGTGGGCGCCGAAGTGACGACATCAGTCGGGTTAGCCGCCGCTACCGTTGGCAGGTTCGTCATGCCCGCTCGCGTCTGCGCCAGCGCCTCGTGCAGGGTACGAAACAGGAAGTCGTGCACCAGCCGCTGCTCGCGAAAACGCACCTCGTGCTTGGCCGGATGGACGTTGACATCCACTCCCGCGGGATCCAGTTCCAGATAGAGCACGAAAGCGGCATGGCGGCCATGGAACAGCACGGCGGCATACGCCTGACGCACGGCGTGCGCCACGATACGGTCTCGCACCAGCCTCCCGTTAACGTAAAAATATTGCGAGTCCGCCTGAGAACGCGCTGCCGTGGGTAAACCGACCCAGCCCGATAGATG
>JALYXN010000188.1 GCA_030947085.1 Pseudomonadota bacterium
CTTCTGCCCCTTGGGGAGAAGATGCCCGAAGGGCGGATGAGGGCGACCCTCGGGGAATCCCTTTTGGGTGAAAAGAGGCGAGCGCGAGAGGCGCGGAATTCTTTGGAGGAGGGCGGTTTTGATGCGGGGTCTGCGCAAGAGTGTCCTCTCACCTCCATCCTCTCCCCGCCGGGGAGAGGATGCGAATCAGGGCGCGGCGCGCCAACCAATGTTTGATCGACGGATATCATGCGCGCACGCGTAATTGCCGTCGGTGAACGTATGCCGAGCTGGGTCGGCGAGGGATTTGCGGAATATCGCAAGCGACTCTCGCACGAGCTGCCGCTGGAACTGATCGAGCTCAAGCCCGGCATTCGCGGCAAGGGTCGCGACGATGCAAGGGCTATCCAGGACGAGGGTGCGGCAATACTGGCCGCCGTGTCCCACGACACCCATGTGGTCGCACTTGATGGCGGCGGCAAGACCTGGTCCAGCGAGGAACTCGCCGCACAGCTGGGGAGCTGGCGCATGGGTGGCCGCGATCTGGCATTCCTGATCGGTGGCCCGGATGGTCACGCGCCGGAGGTGCTGGCACGGGCGGATCAACGCTGGTCGCTGGGGCCACTGACATTGCCACATATGCTGGTGCGCCTGGTTCTGGCCGAGCAGCTGTATCGCGCCACCACCATTGCCGCCGGGCATCCCTATCATCGAGCCTGATCATCGGGCGCGACTCTCGCGCCGTGCATGGAGTGTGTCGTCATGTCCTTTCAGATTCGTCCGGCATCGTTGCTTGATCTCCATGCGCTGACAGCATTGTTCGACGGCTATCGCCAGTTTTACGGACAGCCGCCTGATCTGGCCCGAGCTGGTGATTTTCTGGCCGAGCGTATCGGTCGGGAGCAATCGTTGATTCTCATTGCGCAGAATGAAAGTGGCGAGGCGCTGGGTTTTACCCAGCTCTACCCAGCTTTCTCCTCGGTACGCATGGTGCGCACCTGGCTACTCAATGATTTGTTTGTCGCCCCGCCGGCGCGGCGTCAGGGTGTGGCAGCGTCGCTGCTGCGCGAGGCTGCAGAACTGGCACGCGCGCGTGGGGCAGCTAGCCTTTCACTGTCGACAGCGCTCGACAATGTGGCGGCGCAGGCGCTGTACGAATCCCTTGGCTGGGTGCGCGACCGACAATTCTGTGAATACGCACTCAGCCTGTGAGCCGTTCTTGCGACCACCTTCCTTGATACGGAGCCGGCATGCTTTACCTCGCGTCACAATCGCCACGTCGTCGCCAGTTGCTGGAACAACTGGGCGAACAGTTCACCGTGATCAACGTCGACGTGCCCGAGCACCGTGCGGATGGGGAATCGCCCCAGGACTATGTGAGTCGTGTGGCTCGCGACAAGGCGCGGGCCGGCCTGGTCACGCTTGATGATTCGTCGCATCGGGTAATCGGTGCCGATACCGAGGTGGTACTGGACGACGAAGTGTTCGGCAAACCAGGTGATGCCGAAGCGGCGGCGGACATGTTGCGCCGGCTGTCCGGTCGCACGCACACGGTGATCTCGGCGGTGTGGCTGGTCAGTGCCGGGCGCGAAGTATCCGCCAGCTGTCTTTCGCAGGTCCGCTTTGCTGCGCTGGACGAGTCATCGATTGCGGCCTACGTCGCCACCCGCGAACCTTTCGGCAAAGCGGGTGGTTACGCCATTCAAGGTCGTGGTGCGAGCCTGATCGAGCATCTGCAAGGCAGTTACTCGGGCGTGATGGGGTTGCCGCTGTTCGAAACGGCACGCCTTCTGCGCGAACCCGGCATCACGGTTTGACCGCCACAAACCAAACGGCCACCGCCAGCAGGTTATTGGTGCCATGGGCGACCACGGCGGGCCAGATCGAACCCGAACGCAAGCGCAGCCACGCCAGCAGCAAGGCCAGCAAGATCAACTGCGGCAGGGCAAACCACTCAAATTGCAGGCCCGACAGATGCGCCAGCGCAAACAGTAACGAGCTGATCAATACGGATGGAACGGCTCGCCAGCGCTGCAACAGTGCCGAAAGCAATACCCCGCGAAACAGCAACTCTTCCACCACCGGTCCCACGCTGATGACCAGCAAGACCAGCGGAATGCGCAGGCCCAGCGGCGTGCGGCCTCCCAACTGCTGGATGTCCTGGGTTACCGGATGGCCTTGCGCAAACCATTGGGTCAGTAGCCCGCCCAGCACGGGCGCAGCCAGCCCCGCCAGTACCGCCAGCAGAAGGAAACTGTACTGGCTTGGACGCGTGAATCCGAACCCTGGCGGCTGCCCCTGAACGCAAAGCCGTGGCCACTTGCGCCACGCCAGCAGGAATACCGACGTAGCCGCTAGGCCGAGGGACCCCATTACCAGAATGGTCTGCATCGCCGGTTGTTGCATCAGTGTCTGTACAGCCGCCCGAAAATGGCTGCGGTCAGGCGGACCGAGACCTTCGACAAGGCCGATCACCACCGCCAACAGCAGACCGGCGGCCATTTGCAACACGAAATACAGCACGATCAAACCCAGCGCGATCGCTATGCCGGGCGTGCGTTCGGTGGTGAAGGAGGGCAGCGGAAGGGGAGGCGGCGAAGGCGGCGAGATTTCGGATGAAAGGCTTTCCATCCCGATACTATGCCTGAGCGGGCACGCGCCCGCGCACGCCGCTTCCTGGACGCTCTCATCGAAGGTGTCTTTTTCGACCGCTACTCGCAGCCGATCTGAGCGCAGCAGCGAGTCGGGTTCAGCCCACCATCATGGCGCGCGCCAGCCCGATGACGGCCATGATCAGCAAGGCCAGCGAGCCCAGCGTGCTCAGTCCGAATCCCGGGCCGCGTTTGGCCGGGTCCCTGAAATAGGCGACGGCATACCACAGCCGCCCGACCAGCCATACCAGACCGGCAATGCCGGCCCAGCCGGTAAACCCGTAATTGGCTGCCAGCCACAACAAGGGCAGGAACATCACGGTCTGCTCCAGCGTGTTCATCTGCACGCGGTAGGCGCGATCAAACGCAGGGTCGC
>JALYXN010000191.1 GCA_030947085.1 Pseudomonadota bacterium
CGCTTGGACGGATGGCGTTCGTCACGCGGCCATACCTGGCGAAACTGGAACGGGCCATCGATACCTAACCAGCGCTGCAGCTTCACTGGCAGTCGGGCTACCTCTTCCGGCGGCAGCGGATGCAGCGGCTCGATATCCTCCGGTGCGGGAACCTTCGGCATCGAGGTCTGGTGTTCCACGCCCTGCTCGGGTGTCTGAAACGAAATGGAACCGTTGAGGATCGGCTGCCCGTGCTGGATCGCCACGACCCGGCGCGAGGAGAACGAGCCACCGTCGCGAGTGCGTTCCACGCTGTAGATGATCGGGGCCTCGATATCGCCGGCACGCAGAAAGTACGCGTGCAGGGAATGCGCCTGACGTTCGCCGTCCACCGTACGCTGCGCTGCGGCCAGCGCCTGGCCCAGCACCTGACCGCCGAACACGAAGCGGGTGCCGATGTCGCGGCTCTGGCCGCGGAAGAAGTTGTCTTCCAGGCGCTCAAGCTGCAGTAGCTCGACCAGTTCGGTGACGTGATTGGTTGACATGGGAGCGCTCAAAAAAACACACAAGACTGCGATTATAGCGGGCGCGACGACGATCGACCTTGCCCTGCCGCGCCGTCGGGATTAATCCTGGCCGATGCGGGTCAGTTCGCAGTTCTGCATGACCTCGTCCCAGGGAAACATGACCCCGGGATCGCGTTTGCGGCGAACCTGCAGCGAGGGATCGTCGCTGGCGGGCATCATCTCGGTATCGAGATCCTCGTGGCCGGCGATCTTGCGAAGGTTGGGATATTCGCTGCGAAGGTATTCAAGCAATTGGAGCAACGCGCCGATCTGGGCGGCCGGGTAGGGTTCCTTCATTTCCTGCTGTTGCGAGTTCCACCAGTCCGGATAGCGGCCGAGGTTCACCAGTTCTATCCCGATCGAGTACGGATTGTGACCCCGGACATGGTTGGCGATACGGGTGCCGGGAACATAGCGACTGATGCTGCCGTCGCGATCGACGTAATAGTGGCCGCTGTTGCCGGTATCGCTGGCGTGTACCACTTTTTCGCCGTACTCGCGTGCGGTAGCCAGGTCCGGCAGCTCGGTGCAATGGATGACTGCCAACTCGACGTCGTCGACGGGGCGTTCGGGCAGCGTGTTGGCGTAGGGAAGTGGCTTATCTTTGATGGTCAGGTTCATGGGTGATATTTTGACACGCCCGAAGGTCGACCCGAAACGCCTGCTGTTAACATGCTCGCCCTGCTTTCAGTCGTCTCCCGGAGCCCGCCATGCGCGGACAAATCATTCTCTCGCACGGCTCGGACTCCAGTCCGCACGCCACCAAGGTCAGTGCACTGGCTGCCCAGGCCGAATCACGGGGCTGGACCACACAGCGTCCCGACTACAGCGCGGATGACGCCCGTGGCCACGCCGAGTGCGTGGCGCCGCGCATCGCGCGGCTGCGCGCGACCATTGAAGCGCTGGACGAACCGCCGTTGCTGGTGGGCTCGAGCATGGGTGCTTTTGTGTCAGGGCTGGTGTCACTCGATGTGCCGGTGGCCGGTCTGCTGCTGCTGGCCACGCCCCGCGACATTCCCGGACATGCGCGTAAGTTCGATCTGCGCTCCGAGGGTCCGACCCTTCTGATCCACGGCTGGCGAGACAAGGTCTGTCCACTGGCTGGCGTCTACGACTTCGCCAGCCGGCGCAAGTTGCCGTTGCTGGTCGTGGACGACGACCATCGCCTCGGCTCCAGCATGGCCACCATTGCTGTGCAATTCCAATCCATGCTCGACCAACTGGCGGCCTCCGCATGAGCCACTACTTTGCCACCTGCCCGAAGGGGCTGGAATATCTGCTGCGCGACGAACTCGTCGCCATCGGCGCCACCGATGTGCGCGAGGCGCTTGCCGGCGTGCATTTTTCCGGCACGCTGGAAACAGCGTATCGAGCATGCCTGTGGTCCCGCCTGGCCAGCCGCATCCTGCTGCCGCTGGCCGAGTTCGATGCCGGCGACGACGATGCGCTGTACCGCGGCGTGCAGGACATCGACTGGAGCGAGCACCTGGCAGCACACGGCACGTTTGCCGTCGATGCCGGTACCGCGTTGAGCAAGCTCACCCATAGCCAGTTTGTCGGTTTGCGCACCAAAGACGCGGTGGTCGACCAGTTTCGCCAGCGTGACGGAAATCGGCCGAACATCGATACCGATGAGCCCGATATCCGGATCAACGTGCGGTTGCGTCGCGACCGCGCCACCTTGTCGCTCGATCTGGCGGGTTCGCCACTGCACCGGCGCGGCTGGCGCGAACTGCAGGGCGAGGCACCCTTGAAAGAAAACCTCGCTGTGGCCATGTTGTTGCGCGCGCGCTGGCCCGAAGTATTTGCGGCGGGCGGTGCGCTGCTGGACCCGATGTGCGGCTCGGGCACGCTGCTGATTGAAGGCGCGTTGATGGCTGCCGACGTGGCGCCAGGATTGCGGCGTGAGTATTTCGGATTTCTGGGTTGGCATCAGCACGATATCGCGCTATGGCGCAGCCTGCTCGACGAGGCGAACCAGCGTGCGGAAACGGGCTTGCGCGCACTGCCCAGTGTCTTCTTCGGCAGCGACGCCGACCCGCGGATGGTGCAGACGGCTAAGCGCAACGCGCAGGAAGCTGGCGTGGCGGGGTTTTTCACGCTCGACAAGCAGGACATGATTCATGCCGCGCCGCCAACCGGTGTCGAGTACGGGCTGGTCATCACTAACCCGCCGTATGGCGAGCGCATGGGCGAACGCGCGGATATGCCGAAGCTGTATCGCGCGCTGGGCGACGCGCTGCGAGCGAGCTTCAGTGGTTGGCGTGCCGCCGTGCTGGCTGGCGATGTGGAGTTGGGGCGCGCGATGCAACTGCATGCCGACAAGCGGTACGTGCTTTACAACGGCGCGCTGGAAACAATGTTGCTGACCTTCGATCTGGGCAAGCGCGATGAGGCGCCGCGCGAACCGAAGCCGCTGTCCGCCGGCGCGCAGATGCTGAAGAACCGGCTGGAGAAAAATCTCAAGCACCTGCGCAAACGGCTGACCCGCGAGGGCATCCATTGCTGGCGAGCTTACGATCAGGATTTGCCTGAATATGCCGCCGCGATTGACGTCTATGCCGATACCGAGGGCAAGGATCACCTGCATATCCAGGAGTATCGTGCGCCGGCCGACGTGCCACCCGACGTGGCCCGGCTGCGGGTGCGTGAGATCGCCCGGGTTGCCGGTGAAGTGCTTGACGTGCCGCGCGAGCGCGTCGCGATCAAGATGCGCGAGCGCGGCAAGGGTGGCTCGAAGTATGGGCA